>NZ_JBHSCH010000080.1:0-17762 GCF_042651065.1 Teichococcus aestuarii | reverse complement strand
CCGCTTGGCCTCCGACTTTCGCCGCGGCGCCGCCGCCAGCGCCGCCGCCCAGCCTGGCGCGCAGCGGCGGCTTCAGCCTGATCGGCTCGGCGCACGCCGCCACGGTGGCGCCGCCGGCCCAGGTGCTGCGCGCGCCCTCCGCCAGCCAGCCGGCGGCGATGCCGAGCCAGGCCGGCGCCTGGGGCGTGCAGGTGGGCGCCTTCGCCAGCGCCAACCTCGCCCGCGCCGCGGCCGAGGCGGCGCGCGGCCGGCTCGGCGCTTCCGGCGCCCGCTCCCGGGTCGAGCCGGTGGCGCAGGGCGGCAACACGCTCTACCGCGCCCGCGTCATCGGCCTCTCGCGCGACAATGCGCAGTCGGCCTGCGACAAGCTGCGCAGCCAGGGCGCCTGCATCATCGTCTCGCCGGACGCGCAGGGCTGAGACCGGCCGCCTGAGACAAAAAAAGCCCGGGGACACGTCCCCGGGCTTTTTTTGTGCCGCCTCTCCGGGCCGGCCCGCCGGCCGCGCCTCTCAGGTGATGGCGGTGTGGTCCGCCTTCAGCACCTCGCCGGCCAGGTAGAGGCTGCCGCAGACCAGCACGCGCGCCGGCGGGCCGCCGGCCTCCGCCAAGGCGCGCAGCGCATCGGCCACATGCGGGCCGGGGCGGGCGCGGCCGCCGCTGGCCGCCACGATCTCCTCCACCGGCATGGCCAGGTGCTGGCCCGGCTCGGCCACGGCCCAGAGGCTCTCGGCCAGGGGCAGCAGGGGCGAGAGGAAGTCGCCCGAGGCCTTGCCCTGCTTCATGCCCACCACGAGGTGGCGCGGGCGGTCCTCCCACAGCGGCAGGTGGGCGGCCAGCGCCGCGCCGGCGCCGGCATTGTGGCCGCCATCCAGCCACAGCTCCCAGCCCTCGGGCAGCAGCGCGGCGAGGTCGCCATGCAGCCGTTGCAGCCGGGCGGGCCAGGTGGCGGTGGTGAGGCCGGCGGCGATCGCCGCCTCGGTCAGCCAGGGCGGGTTCCAGCCGCGCAGTGCGGCGATGGCGATGCCGGCATTGTCCGCCTGGTGCGGCCCCGGCAGGGCCGGGCGCGGCAGGTTCAGCGAGCCGCCGCCATCGGTGTAGCGCAGCCCGGACTCGGTCCAGCCCACCGACCAGCCCTGGTTGCGCACCGCCAGCGGCGCGCCGAGCGCGGCGGCCTCGGCCTCCAGCACCGCCAGCGCCGCGGGCGCCTGCAGGCCGGTGGCGGCGGGCACGCCGGGCTTCAGGATGCCGGCCTTCTCGCCGGCGATGCCGGCCAGCGAATCGCCCAGGAAGTCCATGTGGTCCATGGAAATGCTGGTGATGGCGCAGGCCGCCGGGCGCTCGACCACGTTGGTGGCGTCGTAGCGGCCGCCGAGGCCCACCTCCAGCACCAGCAGGTCGGCCGGCGTGCGGCTGAACAGCAGCAGCGCCACCGCCGTCGTCACCTCGAAGACAGTGATGGGCTCGCCCGCGTTCACCGCCTCCACCTCCTCCAGCGCGGCGGCCAGCGCGGCTTCCGAGACCAGCGTACCGGCCAGCCGGATGCGCTCGTGGAAGCGCACCAGGTGCGGCGAGGAATAGACATGCACGCGCTGCCCCGCCGCCTCGGCGATGGCGCGCAGGAAGGCGCAGGTGGAGCCCTTGCCGTTGGTGCCGGCCACATGCACCACCGGCGGCAGGTGGCGCTCCGGGTGGCCGAGCGCCGCCAGCAGCCGCTGGAGCCGCCCGAGGCTGAGGTCGATCAGCTTCGGGTGCAGCGCGTGCAGCCGGTCGATGATGGCTTCCGAGCGGCTCACGCGGCGGGGGCCGGCTTCGCCGGGACGGTGGCCGGGGGAGCGGAGGCCGGGGCCGGGGCAGGAGCCGGCTCCGGCGCCGCCTCGGCCTCGGCCGGCGCGGCGGCCGCGGCGGGGGCGGTCTCCAGCAGCGGCTCGCGCAGCAGGCTGATGAGGCGCGCCAGCGTCTCGCGCATCGCGCCGCGCTTCACCACCATGTCCAGGATGCCGTGCTCCAGCAGGTACTCGGCGCGCTGGAAGCCCTCGGGCAGCTTCTCGCGCACCGTCTGCTCGATGACGCGGGCGCCGGCGAAGCCGATCATGGCGCCCGGCTCGGCGATCTGGATGTCGCCCAGCATGGCGAAGGAGGCGGTGACGCCGCCCGTCGTCGGGTCGCACAGCACGACGATGAAGGGCAGCCCGGCCTCCTTCACCATCTGCGCGGCGATGACGGTGCGCGGCATCTGCATCAGGCTCAGCGCGCCCTCCTGCATGCGCGCGCCCCCCGAGGCGGTGAACACGATCAGCGGCGCGTCCTGCAGCACGGCCAGCTTGGCAGCGGTGACGATGGCCTCGCCGACGCCCGGGCTCATCGAGCCGCCCATGAAGCCGAACTCGAAGGCGGCGATGACGGCGCGGCGGCCCTCGATGGCGCCATGCGCGACCACCACCGCGTCATCCATGGCGGACTTGGCCTGCGCTTCCTTCAGCCGGTCGGCGTATTTCCGCTGGTCGCGGAAGCGCAGCGGGTCGGCGGGCGATTTCGGCAGCTCGATGCGCTGGAAGCCGGGATCGAGCGTGTATTCCGCCCGCCTCAGCGCCGGGATGCGCATGTGGTGGCCGCAATGCGTGCAGACATGCAGCGACCGCTCGAGGTCCCGGTGGAAGATCATCTGCTCGCAGGCCGGGCATTTGTGCCAGAGGTTGTCCGGCACCTCCTTGCGGCCGAGCCATGTCTGGATCTTCGGCAGCGCCCATTCGCTGATCCAGTTCATGCGGACCCTCTCTGGCTTGACGTTCTGGCGGAAGCGGGGGTGGTAGGCCCGGGCAGGCCCGGAAGGCAAGGGGTATGGGACCGGCAGGGCCGTGGGCTGTCGGGCGGCCGGCCGGCGCCCTAGGATGCCGCCTCTTCCGAACCGCCGATGGCACCCCGCATGACCACCGCCCTGCTCTGGCCGCCCCTGCTCCTGGTCGGCTCCAACATCCTCATGACCTGGGCCTGGTACGGCCATCTGAAGCAGCCCTCCTGGCCGCTCTGGCTGGCGGTGCTGGTCAGCTGGGGCATCGCCTTCTTCGAGTACTGCCTGGCGGTGCCGGCCAACCGGATCGGCTACGGCGCCTACACCGGGCAGCAGCTCAAGGTGATGCAGGAGGTGATCACGCTGATGGTGTTCGGCGTGTTCTCGGTGATGGTGCTGGGCGAGCCGCTGCGCTGGACCTACATCGCCGCCATGCTCTGCCTGGTGGCGGCGGTGGTGTTCATCTTCCTGCCCGTGGAGTGAGGCGGGGCAGGCGAGGGAGGCGCCGGCCTCCCCATCCGCCCTTCTCAGTCCGCCCTTCTCAGCCCGCGCCGCCCAGCATCGCCGGCACCAGCAGCCCGACATTGTGCCGGAACATCGCCTCGTAGCTCGGCGCCGGCCCGCCCGGCGGGGACAGCGCGTCGGCGTAGAGCCGGCCCTGCACCGTGATGCCGGCCTCGGCGGCCAGGCGCCGCAGCGTCGCCGGGTTGGCCATGTTCTCCAGGAAGACGGCGGTGATGTTCTCCGCCTTCAGGGTGCGGATCAGCCGCGCCACCTGGGCGGCGGAGGGTTCGGCATCGGTGCTGACGCCCTGCGGCGCCAGGAAGCGCACCCCGTAGGCCTCGGCGAAGTAGCCGAAGGCGTCGTGGCTGGTCACCACCCGGCGCCGTGCCTCCGGCACACGGCCGATCTCCCCCCGCACCCAGGCATCCAGCGCCGCCAGCCGCGCCTGATAGGCCTCGCCGCGGGCGCGGTGGAGATCGGCCCGCGCCGGGTCCGCCGCCGCCAGCGCGGCGGCGATGACGCCGGCATAGTGCCGGCCATGGCGCAGATCCTGCCAGGCGTGCGGGTCGGCCGCCGCCTGCCCGCCATGGCCATGGCTATGGCCATGGCTGTGCCCGTGGCCATGCCCGCCCTCCAGCCTGCGCGGGGTCAGGCCCTCCGTGGCGGTGGCCACCGGCCCGGCATAGCCGGCCGATCGGGCCAGCCGGTCCACCCAGGCATCGAAGCCGAGGCCGTTGCGCACCAGCAGCCCGGCGCCGCGCAGCGCCTGCGCGTCCGAGGGGCGGGGCTGGAAGCTGTGCGCGTCCACATCCGGCCCGGCGATGACATGCGCCGCCACCGCATCGCCGCCGATCTGCCGCACCATGTCTCCCAGGATGGAGAAGGAGGCGACGACCGGCAGGGGGGCGGCACCCTGCGCCCTGGCGGGGCGGGCGAGCCGGGGGGCGACCCAGGGCGCGGCGAGGGAGAAGGCAAGCAGGGCGCGGCGCTGCATGGGAAGACCTCTGCGCTATGTTATAAAGTTCCAATGCCGCGAAGCGGCGCGGGATGCAAGCCTCCCGCCCTTTCTCAGCCCTTCCCGAACAGCCGGCGCAGCCGTGCCCAAAGCCCTTCCGCAGGCGCGGCGCGGCCCACCTTCTGGTGCGCCACATGCGGGCGGCGGGCGGGCGGCGGCAGGGCGCTGGCCATGGTGTGCCGCCCCGCGTCGCGCGCCGCGATCAGCCGCCGCTCCAGCGCCACCACCTGCGCCACCGCCTCGGGCGTCTGGGCGGCGGCCAGCGCCTCGGCGGCGGCGGCGGCATCCCCCCACGCCTCGGAGCGGCGCAGCGCGTCGATCACCCGCACCGACTGTTCGGCATCCAGCGCCGGGCCACCGCGCCACAGCGCCACCGCCTCCTGCCGCCAGCTCGCGGCCAGCTCGGGGCGGTTCATGTCGTCGGCCACCCAGGCGGCGTGCAGCGTGGCCTCGGCGGCGGCGTGCAGCGCGCCCGTCTCCTCCAGCACATGCGCCCAGGCCAGGAAGCGGCGGGCCAGCGGCGGATGGCTGGTGTCGGCGATCAGCGCGCGGAACGGCGCCGCCGCCACCGCGTCGGCCGCCGCCGGGTGGGCGCGGCCGATATCGGGCGCGGCATAGGCGCAGTGTGGGCATTGCTGCAGCCAGCGCCCCATGGTGCCGCGCAGCGGCTCCCCCGGGCGCAGGTCCAGGTCCGGCGCCTGCTCGGGCGGCGCGGGGCGGAAGGGCGGTTGCCGGCTTTCGCCGCCGCAGATGGCGCAGCGGAGCCCGCCCGGTGCGCCGCCGGTCTTGGAGCCGGCCGAAGGTGAGCCGGCCGAGGGTGAGGAAGTCGCCATCTCCCCAAGCTAGGCACGAAGACGCCCCGCGCGAAGGGGATGACACGCGCAAACGTTACGCGGCTCCCCGCATGGTGTTGCACGGGCGCCGCCGGCGCGCCAAAGATCATCCCATGCCCCGTGGCGACCTGTTTCCCGATATCGCGCCCTACGAGACCGGCCTGCTGCCGCTCTCGGCCGGGCATGTCATGTACTGGGAGCAGGTGGGCAATCCCCGCGGCCAGCCGGTGCTGTTCCTGCATGGCGGGCCGGGGGCCGGGGCGGGGGCGGTGCACCGCCGCTTCTTCGACCCAGGCCACTGGCGCGTCGTCATCTTCGACCAGCGCGGCTCCGGCCGCTCCCGCCCGCTCGGCGAGCTGTCCGGCAACACCACGCCCAATCTGGTCGAGGATATCGAGGCGCTGCGCCGCTTCCTCGGCATCGAGCGCTGGCTGCTGTTCGGCGGCTCCTGGGGCAGCACCCTGGCGCTGGCCTATGCCCAGGCGCATCCCGACCGGGTGCTGGGCTGCGTGCTGCGCGGCGTCTTCCTCGGCCGGGCGCGGGAGGTGGAGTGGTTCCTCTACGGGCTGCGCCGCGTCTTCCCCGATGCCTGGGCGCAGTTCGCCGAGCACATCCCCGAGGCCGAGCGCGGCGACCTGCTGGGCGCCTACCTGAAGCGCCTGACCGACCCGGACCCGCAGGTGCACTTCGCCGCCGCCCGCGCCTGGAGCCAGTACGAGGGGCTGTGCAGCACCCTGATGCCCAGCCCCGAGACGGTGGCGAGCTTCGCGCAGGACCGCACGGCGCTGGGCCTGGCGCGGATCGAGGCGCATTACTTCGCGCACGACCTGTTCCTGCCGCCCGGAGGGCTGTTGGCCCACATGGACCGCATCGCCCATCTGCCGGCCGAGATCGTGCAGGGCCGCTACGACATGGTCTGCCCCGCCGAGAGCGCCTTCGATCTCGCCGCCGCCTGGCCGCGCGCGCGGCTGACCGTGGTGCCCGATGCCGGCCATTCGGCGCTGGAGCCGGGCGTGCGGGTCAGCCTGGTGGCGGCGGTCGAGCGCTTCCGCCACCACCGCTGATTCCCGCCTCATGCCCGGCGGGGCAGGGGTGGGTGCGAGGGCAGGGGCTGAGCAGGGCGCGCATGACGGCGATTCCATCCATTTCGCGCTGCAGCATGGATTGGAACGAATGGGAGATGTCCATATAACCAGCGGGGAAGGGGCGCGATTCACCGGGCGGCGGTGGATGGCTCCCGGCCTTTCCACGCCCCGCCAGACCGCGGGCCCGAACCTTCCGCCGAGGCGCTCCGGCCAGCCGGATCGTTGACGCCGTGGTAAGTGGCGCCAAATTCAGCGGATTCCGGCCAGGGAGCACGCCTGCATGATCATCGCTCCTCTCAACCCGCGGGAAGCCGCCCTGCTGGCGGGTCTGCGCGCCCTGCCGCTGGTGGCCGCCGCGCGGGAGCCGGAGTTCGACGGGCTGACGGAGGCGGCGCGGGCCGTGCTGGGGGGCACGGCCGCCGCCATCCTGCTGCTCGGCCCCAAGGGGGAGATGTATCGCAAGGCCTGGTCCGGCCCGCCGCAGCCGGCCGCCGAGGCGCTGGCCCTGGCGCTGGGCACCGCTGCCTGCGCGGGATGTGCCGTGCCGGGCGAGCCGGAGCCGGCCGATGGCCTGGCCCTGGTGCTGCGCGAGCCGGGCGGCGCGCCGCTCGGCGCGCTCTGCGTGCTGGCCGAGGCCGGCCTGCGGCCGACGCCGCAGCAGAGATCGGCCCTGGATGCGCTGGCCGATGTGGCGGCCACGCTGCTGCTGCAGCGCCGCCGGCTGATGATGGCGGAGAACCGCCTCTATCTCTACTCCGTCAGCTTCGACGGCCTGCTGGAAAGCCTGCCCGAAGGGGTGGCGGTGCTGAACGACCAGGGCGGGCTGGCCCTGGTGAACGACCGTTTCTTCGTGCTCTCCGGCCTGTCCAAGTCCCGGCTGCTCTCGCGCAGCGCGCCCGGCACCGCGGTGCTGCGCTGGCTGGGCGGGCTGGGCGCGCTGGGCGAGGAGAAATGCGCCCTCCGCCGCTGGCGCGCGGTCCGCGAGACGGGGCAGCCGCTGGGCTGGCAGGGCGAGGTCGCCAACAACACCTGGCTGGCCGTGCGCATCCTGCCCGTGGAGGGTGGGGGCCACGCCATCATCCTGCGCGACATCACCGACGAGGTGCTGGCCGAGCGGGAGGCCCGCGCGCTGCGGGCGATGAACGCCCAGCTGCGCAGCGCGGTGGAGGCGGCGAGCTGCGGCGTGCTGCTGCTGGAGGGGCCGCCGGGGTCGCCGCGCCTGCTCTGGGCCAACCCGGCCTTCACCGCCATCACCGGCTTCACCGCCGAGGAGCTGCGGCGGCGCGGGGTGCGGGCCCTGCTGCGCCCCGCCTCCCTCGCGGGCGGGCTGCGGCCGCTGGCGGAGGCGATGCGCCATGGCCGTGGCGGCGTCTCGGAGCTTGCCGCGCGCCGCAAGGACGGCTCCGCCTGCTGGCTGCGCACCCATGTGGCGCCGGTGCCGGCCGCGCCGGAGGGCGATTCCGCGCCGCGCTGGGTGGTGGTGCAGAGCGACACCACCGATTTCCACGCCCTGGTGCTGGCGCAGGAGGCCGCGCGGCGCGGCGCCGAGGAGGCGAGCCGCGCCAAGTCGGAATTCCTGGCCACGGTGAGCCACGAGGTGCGGACGCCGCTGAACGGCGTGAGCGGCATGGCGGCGCTGCTGCTCGAGACGCCGCTGACCCCGCTGCAGCGGCGCTATGCCCAGGTGGCCCAGCAATCGGCCGGGCTGCTGCTCTCGGTGGTCAACGACCTGCTGGACAGCACGCGGCTGGAGGCGGGCCGGCTGGAGCTGGAGCGTATCCCTTTCATGCTGGAGGAGGTGGTGGAGGACATGCTCGACCTCCTCTCCCCCGCCGCGCAGGAGAAGGGCATCGAGCTGGCGCTGGACCTGCCGCCGGGGCTGCACGGGCGGCGCCTGGGCGACCCGACGCGCTTCTCGCAGGTGCTGCTGAACTTGCTGGGCAATGCCGTGAAGTTCACCGCCCAGGGCTCGGTGGTGGTGTCGCTGCGCGAGGAGGAGGACCAGCGGCTCCTGCTGCGCGTCGCCGACACCGGGCCAGGGCTCGACGCCCGCAGCGTGGCGCGGATGTTCGAGCGTTTCGCGCAGGGGGACAGCTCCGTCGCCCGCCTCTATGGCGGCAGCGGCCTCGGCCTGCCGATCGCGCGGCAATTGGTGGAGCTGATGGGGGGGCAGATCGGCGTGGAGACGACGCCGGGCGCCGGCTCCACCTTCTGGTGCCGGATTCCGCTGCCGCGGGCGGAGGCGCCGCCAACCCTGCCGCGCAGCCGCCCCGGCGCCTCGCTGCTGCTGGTCGAGCCGCCGGGGCCGGGCCGCGCCCTGCTGGCCGAGCGGCTGCGGGAACTGGGCCTTGCCGTGACGGTGTGCTGCCCCGGGGCGGAATGGCCGCGCGAGGCGCGCTTCGACCGGGTGATGGCGGACCTGTCCGTGCCGGCGGCGCGGCTGCCGCGGGAGGTGCCGCGGATCCGTCTCTGCGTGGCCGGGCAACCGGGCGAGCGGGGCTGCTTCAACCTGGCCAGGCCGGTTCGGTATGGCGCCTTGCTGCGGGCGCTGGAGCCGCTTCTGGTTCTGGAGGGGGCGCAAGGGATGGCGGCCCCGCAGCCGCCGCCGCGCATGAAGCTGCTCGGGCACGTGCTGCTGGCGGAGGACAATGGCGTGAACCGCGAGATCGTGCGGCTGCACCTGCAGGCGTCCGGGCTGCGGGTGACCGAGGCGTGGGAAGGCGGGCAGGCGGTGGCCGCCGCCATGGCGGAGCGCTTCGACCTGATCCTGATGGACCTGGAGATGCCGGGCATGGATGGCCCGGAGGCGATCCGCCGCATCCGGGCCCTGGGCGGCCACAACGCCACGGTGCCGATCATGGCGCTGACGGCGCATGGGCGGGAGGCGGCGCTGGCGCTCCTCGCGTCCTGCGGCGTGGAGCATTACCTCACCAAGCCGGTGGGGGCCGGCGACCTGCTGGCCAGGATCGCGCAGCTCATGGCCCTCCCCTCCCGCTGAAGGCGGGAGGTTCCAGAATGGCCGCGCCGATGTGCGGAGGGCCCCGCGCAGGAGAGGCTGGGCGCGAAGGGCGAGCCGCCCTCTCCGGCAGGCTGCTTCCCAAGCAGGAGCCTTTGGGCTATGATCGGCCCCGGAAATGGCTTCGTCTGCGTAGCTCAGCTGGATAGAGCACAGGATTCCTTGTTTGCTTAACTGGGCGTTGCGATGGGAAACCGCGCAGCGGATCCGCTCAAAGTCGGGGAAAGCTTCGGCGCACTGGTCGCCCTGCCGATCCCGAGCCAAGCCCGGCATGATGCCGGGAAGGTGTAGAGACTGGACGGGCGGCGCCTAACGGCCTCTGGCCTATGGCGAAGGGACAGTCCAGACCACGAACGCCTCATGGGCGGCGGCGAAAGCCGAAGTGGTATGAATCCTGGGGCCGTGGGTTCGAATCCCGCCGCGGACACCATTCCTCCAAATACCTAAGCTTTTTCAATCACGTGCGGAGAACATTTGTCTAACCTGGAAAATGGTTAGACAAACCATGTTCACGCCTCATCCCCGCTGATCCGCTTCATGGCGGCAATGGCCAGCCTCTCCTGATCAGCTGCACGGGTGTACCGCTCGACCTCCGAAAGGGTCTTGTGGCCAGTGATGGCAGCGATCTGGTGCGCGCTGCACCCTGCTTCGGCGAGTCTCCGTGCCGCGGCTTTGCGCAGGCCGTGCGGGCTCAATCCGGGCGGCAGGCCGGCGGCCTGGGCTGCCTCCACGAACCAGTTGTAGAAGGCAGTGGTCGAGGCGAAGGGTGCACCCAGGCGCGTCACCAGGAAGGTCAGGTGGTCGCCCTGCGTCTGCTCCAGCACTTCCCGCAGCTGAGCGTGCAGAGGGATCAGGAGTTCAGCCCCGGTCTTCTGCTGCTTGACGAAGATGGCCGTTCTGCCGCGCAGATGCTGGCGCCCCATCCGCACCACGTCGCTGCGACGCTGGCCGGTGTAGAGCAGGAGGGCCAGCGCGAGGCGGGCGCGGGTGCCGATCGGCCAATGCGCCTCGAAGGTAGCGATATGGGCCTCGGTCCATGTGGCCGCCCCCTGGCCACGCTCCTTGAGCCGGCGGACTCCGAAGGTCGGATCATCCGGCCGCCACTCCGCGTCGATGGCATGGCGCATCAGCATCCGTAGCATTCGCAGAATGTGATTGGCCGCGGCCGGGGTGTTGACCTTGGCCGCCAGCAGCTTGCGGACGGCCTGGGGGGTCAGGTCCTCCACCAGGCGGTGGCCGTGCTCGGCGCGGATGCGTTCCAGGTTCCGGCGATAGACGGCCTGGGTGGTGCTGGCGAGCTGGCGGAACGCGGCCGAGCCATACCATTCCAGCGCCAGGGCATCGAGCGACCCCGGCATGGTCCTGCCGGAACCGATCGGCGGGAGCTTAGGGGCATCAGAGAGGGCGGCGTTATAGGCCGACATGAATTCGGGACTGCCCGGCTTCCCGGGGAGGCGCACGAGCTTGTAGCCGGGCCTGCGGAAATAGTGACGCAGCTCCCCGTGCCGATCCTTATAGCGCTGGATGTAGCGGAGCCGGATGGCGGTCACAGATCGTCCCACGTGTTGCGTGACGCCTTGCGGGACTGGCCCGACGCCGCCCTGAGCCCGGAGGCCACATCGGCCGCAGCGTCCAATGCCATCCGGTCCCAGGTCAAGCGCCGCCCCTTGAGGCCGCGAGTGAGGGGGCGTGGCCAGAGACCGCGGCTGACCTCCTGATCGAACGTGTTGATGCTCACCCCGACATAGGCCGCAGCCTCCTCGCGGCTAAGGAAGCGTGGCACCAGCCAAGTAGGCAAGGTGTCAGGCATGGCGCGCCGCCTCCCGGTTCTGTTCATCATGCCTCTTGTCTGATGAGGCGTTCGGATCGGCATTGGCCAGCTCCAACAGCACCTCGGCGTGGCAGGGGCTAGCCGGATGGCACCAGCAGGCCAAGTTGCGGCCGCGCAGAGATGGAAGAGCCCGCAGCACCACTTCTCGATCGCCCGTGAAGGCCGGATAGCGGTCGCTAAAGTCATCTCCGGCCAGCCATGCCCGGTAGCTCTCGACGGCGGCCGCCTGGGCGTGCTGCTGCGACGTAGGCCGTCCCTCATCTCGGTCGGCCGCGAGGATGTCGCTGACCCGCCATGGGTTCCCGAAGACGCTGGGCCGGCAGACTCGCACAGTGTTCGGGGGCATGCGCCACCCCTTGGTTCGGCGGAGCTGGACGCGGTGGGGGAGGGGGCCGTCTGCCGAGACGCTCGGTTGGTCAGTCATGGTCTGCCTCATTACCAACCGTGTGAACCTCCAGTACGCCGGCATCATGCGCCGCTTCCAGCGCCCAGAGGATGGGAGCGAAAAGGAGCTGTGGCGCCACGCCGGCATTTCGCCAGGCATCCTCGGCAGCCTTCTTCGCTAGCTCGTGCAGAATGGCCCTTGGTTTTTCGATCATGGCATGCACCCCGCTATGTGTTTCGCCGTTGGGGTTGTGGGTAGGGAGTGCATCTTCCCTCCACCAACAGGGGTAAAGTCCGAGGAAAGGTTCAAGGCATTGATTGAAATAGAAAATAATACCTTCGCCGCAGCCTGCTATGACAAGAAGACCATTGCTGAGCTGGAAGCCGCCAAGCTTGGTGAGCCTGATGAAGACGAGATGGAGAAATGGGGGCTGACTGCCGAAGAGTGGCTCACAGGGATTGAGCTGGCTCTGGCGGCTAAGTGCGAAGATACTGCGAGCGATTTCTGATAGTTTCCGGAGACCGCTCGGTTGGTCAGCCACGTGCTGACTCCCGGTCCAGCCGTTCCAACTCGGCCACGAGCAGCACCGCGGCGCGCCTGGTCACGGGCCTCCATTTCGGTGAACCACCCAGCCAGCACCGCCGCGGCTACAAGCAGCAGAAGGCTTAGGGTGATGAGGAGCACTGTCCGCACGGCTACATCCCGAGAGCGTGGCGGTACAGGTCCACCAGATTCTCAAGCTGCTCCACCTCCTCGGTGGTCTGCTTGCGGATGCGCAGGAGCTGCTTGATGGCCTTCACGTCGAAGCCGGCGCCCTTGGCCTCGGCGAACACCTGCGAGATGTCGTCGCCGCGTGCCTTGCGCTCCTCCTCCAACTTCTCGATCCGCTCGATGATGGAGCGGAGGCGGTCGGCAGCAATTCCGCCGGGCACGGTGTCTTCCACGTCGTCCTGGCGCAGGTCGCTGATGATCTCAGCCATTCCGGGCTTCCTTCATGATCTTGCTCTTGGCGACGCCAAGCTGTTGCGCGAGCTGCGAGACGCGACCGCGATCCAAGTCGAGCTCCCGGGCAACATCCACCACCGGCAGGCCCGCCAGCAGCAGGGAGCGCGCCTCGGTCCAGGCGGTGCGTTCAGAGACGGGCACGCTGGCCTGTTCGGGGGCTGGAGCGTGACGAGCAGCAGGCGCTGCAGCGGCGGTTTCTTCAGCCGGCTCGACAGCAAGCCGGGCCGCCTCATCGGCCTTGCGGCGGGCCCAGAAGGCGCGCATGGCGATGCCATGCTCGACGCGGCGTTCAGGTGTCCAACTGCTCTGCCGGCGGTTCACAGCGGCAGCCTCCATACCAGCAGTGCCAGCACCAGGATGATCCCGCACAGCGCGGCGATGATTCCGCGCTCCAGGTCGCGAAGAGCGGCTTCCTGCTCGGCCAGGGCGCTCACTGGACCACCACCCGCGCCTTGGGCGGCACAGGCGGGATGGCGAGGCTGAGGGCGTACTCCAGCCTCTCGGCCTGCACCGCCTCCTGCAGGATGCGCCCGCAGCGGGCGCTGGCGTAGATTACGGGCAGGTCGTCTGCCTCCAGCGACAGCAGCGCAGCGGCAATACGCGCGCCGCACAGACGCAGGGGCTGCGCATCGTCGCCGGGCAGTGCCAGCAAGCGCCGCGCGGCGGAGACGACGGGCTTGGTTGGCAGCACGTCGCCGCGGTTAGCCGCGACAAGCAGGGCGCGCGCTGAGCGCGCCAGGCCAGCGGTGATCATCACAGCTCGTCCTCATGGATCGGCTCGTCCACGCGGATGTGGATCGTCTCTTCGATCCGCATCACGCGCAGGACGGTGTTGGGGTGGGCGGGGGCAGCCTGCAGGGCGAGGCTGCGCGCCTCGGCGGCGGTGTCGGCCTCGGCGATCGGCGCTAGGCCGCCAGCGAGAAAGACGCCCCAGCGGGCAGGGCGGCCGGCGGACATCGTGACGATGATCTCGGCGCCCCGCTGCCGCGCCGCCTGCAGGCGTGGGTCCTCCAGCAGGTCATCGGTCGAGGGCGGCACAAGCTGTGGTGAGCCTTCGTCGCGCTCGGCCTGCAGGCGCAGCGCCGCGGTCAGCACGGTGCGCAGCAGCGGATTGAGCGTCAGGCCGGCAATGCGGCGGATCGCGCCGCGCGGGTCGGTGCAGTGGATTTTGCCGACCGGGAAAATGCGGAGGAAGGGCCGGCCGTGTTCGTCATGGAGCACCAGCTCCATAGGGCGGGGGTCGTTGTTCAGGTGGGCCCCATCCACCTGCGGCTGCACTTTACGGGGGTCAGGCTGCTGCGAGTTCGCGGCAGGTGGGATGTGCATGGGGTTCTCGCTTACCCTCGGTGGGCATGCGCTCAGTATTGCTAAGCAGATTAAGAGGCGCAAGAGGAAAGTTTAGATACGCTAAGCAGACGGCGATGAGGTGGCCTTAGCAACAGCTAAAAAAACCCGCCCCTCTCAGGGCGGGCTAGGTGTGTCTCCGTGGATCAACCGCCTCCGCTACGGAGTGGCCTGGTGGGTCAACCGGGGCAGGGAAGGGTCGTTCCAGGCATCGGGCACGAAAAAGGCCGCCGGTGGGCGGACTGGGACCTTAAACCGTCGTCGGATGGTTAATCTCTAGCATCGCTGATGAAGAGACGATCAAGCACGCCCTGCCTCAAGGTTGGCTTCGCTCTGACAACTAAAGGGCGCTGAGAGGCCATTGCTGACACATAAGCGTTCATCGGTATATGTACAGCCGGATCAGTAATTTGTCCTTTGAGCCGAGCCACCCCACTTTTTATGTCGGTGTACCTACAGGACCCGGTAGTCATATCAAGCTCAGTTAGTAAAATAGTATACGAAGACTCCGAGCCTACTTCTTGAGGTGTCTCGGCACGGATGGCTTCTGCCTCCGGAATGCCCACCTCCATCTTTGCAGCCCCAACTGCGATGCTGATTTGTCCCGCTGAGCCGCCAACTGGAGCCACAGCATCTCTGGCGGCAGGACGGAGTGAATCAGCCAGCCTGTCGATAGTCGCAAGCATGCGCTCGACGATGCGGTCATCTCGATTTCCAGCCTGCCTAATTGCCTCTTCTGCGATCGCTCGCAGGTGCTTCATCTCTTCCTTCTTGCCGCTATTGCGGACAAAAATGTAACTGATAATAGTGCCGGCAACGCTTGGTATCGCAGTCCCAAGAACGCCGGTTAAAAGTGGGCTTGCTTCAACAAGCTGCACTATTGCCGTGAAAGAGTAGCACCCCGCTCGGGCCTCTTCCACGAGAACGCGCACGTCCATGGCGTCTCTATGGTGAGCGGCCTCATGAGTAGAGGCAAAGTGGCTGGCGGCCGAAATTATGCGGCTCAAGCCCTTCAGAGAACGAGAAAGCTCATCCATATCAATGAGATGGCGATCCGTATCTCTGCCATCGAAGCGCACTTCGACAGGAAATGTTAAGGCGCGCTCGCTCTCGTCACTCACCGCAGATCCCTCCAATGCAGCGCCCGAGCCCACTCAACCGCCAAGCTCACGGAAAAGAATCCTTGCCTGGCCGTTCTCGTTTAGTTCATGTTTGAGGGGGCAACGATAGGGAGGTTGGCGTAATGGCTGGCGGGTCGGGACATCTATGCGCTTTCCCGAGACGGCTCCGGGTTTTCACCATCACCTACTCCAAGGCCAGCGTTGCGCAGCATCCGCAGGACGAATTGGCGTTCCGAGAGGCCCAAGCGCCGCCAAAGCGTGAGGAGGGCCAGCTCGTCAGGATCTTCCACAATCTGGCCGGCGTAGGGAGAGCCTGGCGCCAGGAAGGTCTGCACCGAAATGCCGAAGACGGCGCATATATCAATCAGCCGCGCCAGCGTCGGACGGGTAGAGCCTAGCTCCCACTGAGCCACAGCTCCCGGCGAGACGTTGAGGGCTTTGGCAAAAGCCCTCTGCGTCCAGCCCTTCTTGGTCCGCTCCAAGCGGATCAGATCGCTGATTTCCATATGCTTAGTTTTGCGTGGGATTAGCTTACTAGCACTTAGCAAACCACTTGCGGCGATGCGCTCAGTAATGCTAAGCATATTGTATGGATGGCATGTCGTTACTCCGCGCTGAGCGCGGCCTCATGGCGAAGGTGGCGCGGGATCTTGGGATCACGCGAGCCGCCGTCGCGACGTGGAAGCGGGTGCCGGATAACCGCTTGGCGCAGGTGGCCGAGGCAACCGGCATTCCAGCCCACTGCCTGCGCCCCGATCTTGCTTGCGCCTTCGAGGCCAAAGTGCCCGAGACGCAGAGCGCCGCATGACTGCGCCCGTAGTTTCCTCCAGGCGCGGCCGCCTGCTGGGGGAGGAAGACAGCGCTCTCCCCCGGCTCCTCCCGTCCCTTAATGGCTACTCTGCTCGCAATGCCGCGGAGATCAGCATCTCCTCGATCTCGTACGCTACTGCCTCGGTGGCCTGTCCCACTTCTGGTCCTAACGTTGCCACAAATTGCTCCGTGGGGAAGCTCCGCAACTGTGACAGCAAAGCCGCTCGGTCCTCGGGGGGCGCGCGCTTGAAAAGCTCCGTGGCAACAATGCGCAGCAGAGCTCTCTCGGCTGCGATTCTGTTCCCGGCTGCTTCCGAATTGGTTGGCATGCCAGCCTCCGATATACGCGCGGTTTGGCCCAGCCTGCACCCGGAGATGCCTCGCCTCAACCAGATCCGTTGCCACGTCAAAAATGAAGGGCCGGCGTCCCCACGCCGGCCCTTCCAAAGTCCCCGATCTGTTTCCGGGCCAATCAGTCCTCATGAGCTGAACCATAGCCATGAGGTGTTGCGAGGTGTCGCAGAAGGTTTGCGAGGGCAAGCAAATGTCTGACGAAGGGTCGGTCGAGAGCATGCAGTGCCTCGTCCGGGAAATCGCGGATGCCGAGCCGGCCGGTAACGCCAAGGGGGCCATCGCCCACGCGGCGCGAGCCATCGGGATCGGGTTCCGCCGAGCCTTCGGATTTTACTACGGCACCGCCCGGTCGGTGAGTGCCTCGGAATGGATCGCTGCGGACAAGGCAGCGATGGCGGCCCGGCGCAGTCGCGCCGCGCGGCTGCGCGCCGAGCTAGCAGCGCTGGAAGAAATCCTGGGAGAGCGGCATGGGGATTTTGTACCGCCTCAGCGCGAAGGCGCTGGGCTGGATGGGCGATCGTCTCTGGGATGCGGCTGAATGGTGCTCCTTACGGGCGCAGCGGCTGGCCAGGCGGCACAGCGCGGGGAGTGAGCGCTGCCATGAGCGCCAGTGACGCAAGGCACGCCGCGCCCGGCGAGCGCCTGGAGGCATTGGTGCGCTGGCTTGCCGCCGATCTCGGCGCAACGCCGGGGCCATGCCCCAGCAATGCCGTCATTGCGGAGCGGGTTGGTCTCGCTTCTTACGATCAGGCCACCAATCTGCTGACCCGTGCGCAGAATGCCGGCCTGATCGCGTTCGAAACAGCGCGGCAGCACCAGCAGCGCGTGGTCCGGGTGCTGCCGGCGGGTCTCGACATGGTGACGCGCCGCATAGCGCCGCCTTCTCCGCCCGCTCCGCGCTTTGCGGATTGGCTCGCCACGGCCAGGCCGGGTGACCGCTACACCTATTTCATCGGCCACCTGGCCGAGACGCGCGGTGTCGTGCCCGATCGGCGCACACCGGAACAATGTGCGGCACTGATTGAGGCTAAGGCGGTGGCCGAGGCTGGCATGCGCGAGCTGGTGCGGCTGGTCAGCCGGCGGCGGCCAGAGGGCGATTTCGAGTATCTCGCCATCCGCTGCTGGCGGGACACCTGACAATGTCTGCGGCCCTCCCGCCCGTGCCTCCGCACCTCTATGCGGCAGTGATGGCGCGCCTGCAGGGCGCAACGCTGGGCGAATCCCTGAGCGTGCTGGCGCGCTGCGTCGCGCTGGTCAGCAGCCACACAACAGATCCCGAGGCCGCGCTGCGGCTGATGACAGACAAGGCCACCGCCGAGCTGCACGCGCAACAGCGCGCTCGCGCCGCGTTCGCCGTCCGCCTGGAGAACCCGTATGGCCACCCATAACGTCCTCCACTTCCCGCCGCCGGACGCCGCGGCGCCGAGCCTGCGCGTGCCGCCGCACAACACTGCGGCGGAGCAGGCGGTACTCGGCGCGCTTCTGGCGAACAACCGCATCTATGAGCGGGTGCAGGAGTTCCTGCGGTCCGAGCATTTCGCGCACACCGCACACGGCCACATCTTCACGGCGATTCAGCGGCGCATCGATGCCGGGCAGGTCGCGGATGCCGTGACGCTGCGCGGCGACTTCGAGGGGTCGGAGCTGCTGACGTCGGTGGGCGGTGTCGCC
>NZ_JBHSCH010000079.1:0-17823 GCF_042651065.1 Teichococcus aestuarii | reverse complement strand
CAGCGCCGCCGTGCCGGCCAGCGCGAAGCCCAGCCCGGCGCGGGTCTCGATGCGGTGGGCGGTGTCCTCGGCGGCGGCGAGGCGGGCCTCGGCGCGCAGCGTGGCGGCGTGCTGCGCTGGCAGGCGGCCGGCCATCAGCAACTCCGGCTGGCCGGAGAGCAGGTCAATGGCGCGGGCACGCAGCGCCTCGGTGGCCAGGGCACGGCGGCGGGCCGGCTTCGCTCCCGCCCGCGCCGCCCGCAGCGGCACCAGGAGCCCCGCCCCCAGCAGCAGCGCCAGCATGCCCGCCCCCAGCGCCGGGTGCAGCAGCCCGAGCGCCAGACCGGTGGCCAGTGCCACGGCCAGCGCCGCACCGGCCGGCACCAGCAGGCGGAGATAGAGCCCGTCCAGCGCATCGACATCGGCGGTGAGGCGGAACAGCAGCCGGGCGGGGCGGGCCAGCAGGTGGCGCGCGGCGCCGGGCGCGGCCCAGCCGCGGAACAGCCGCTCGCGCAGCGCCGCCAGCAGGGCCAGCGTCGCGTCATGCGTCACCAGCCGCTCGCCATAGCGGCCGGCGGTGCGGACCAGGGCGAGAAGGCGGATGCCGGCGGCGGGGCGGAACACGTCGAAGCCCAGCGCACCGGCGGCCGAGGCACCGGCCAGGGCCGTGGCCGTGATGAACCAGCCGGAGAGGCCGAGCAGCGCCGCGCCCGCCAGGGTGGTCAGCGCCGCCAGCGCCGCGCCGCCGAGCAGCGCGCCGTGCCGCTCCCGCCAGAACAGCGCCAGCAGGGGGAGGAGGGCCTTCATAGCGTGATCACCCGGTCCATGCGCGCCGCCAGCACGGGGTCGTGCGTCGCCAGCAGCAGGGTGCGGCCCTGGCAGAGCGCCAGCAGCGTCTCGGTGAGGGCGGCCGCCGTGGCGGCGTCCAGATGCGCGGTGGGCTCGTCGGCCAGCACCAGGGTGGCGGCGGGGTCGGCCAGGGCGCGGGCCATCGCCAGGCGCAGCGCCTCGCCGCCCGAGAGCCCGGCGCCGCCCTCGCCAACCCCGCCTTCCGCGCCGAGGCCGGCCAGGCGCAGGGCGCGCGCCGCCTCCGGGCGGCCGAGGCCGGCGCGGCCCAGCGCCACATTGGCATGGCGGGAGCCGGCGAAGAGGTGCGGCCGCTGCCCCACCCAGGCGATGCGGCGGCGCAGCGCGGCGGCATTCGCCGCGTCGAGCGGCACGCCGCCGATGCGGATGCGCCCGGCGCCGGGTTCCGCCAACCCTGCCAGCAGGGCGAGCAGGGTGGACTTGCCGACACCGCTCGGCCCCAGCAGCGCCACATGCTCGCCGGGCGCGAGGGAGAGGGAGATCTCCGTCAGCGTATCGCGCGCCGCGCCGGGGTGGCGGAAGCGCAGGCCCTCGGCCAGGAGGGCGGGGGGCGGGGCCGGCCGGGCCCCGCCGGCGGCCTCCAGCGCGCCGGCCAGCGCCAGCGCATCAGGCGCGGCCAGGGCGCGCAGGGCGCCGAGCGCGGCCTCGCCGGCGGCGCGGTCGTGCCAGGCGGCGCACATCTCGCGCAGCGGCTCGAAGAAGGCCGGCGCCAGCAGCAGGATGAACAACCCGCCGCCGAGGCTGAGCGGCGCGCCCCAGCTTCCGGCCTCCAACTGCCCGAGCAGGTGGAAACCGACATAGACGGCCACCAGCGCCACGCCGAGCGCCGAGAACAGCTCCATCACCGCCGAGGAGAGGAAGGCGATGCGCAGCACCGCCATGCTCCGCTCGCGCAGGCTCTCCGCCTGGGCGCGCAGCCGGGTGGCGGTGGCCTCCACGGCGCCGAGGGCACGGATGCTGGCCAGCCCCCGCAGCCGGTCCAGCAGGAAGCCGTTCATGCCGCCGAGCTCCAGCAGCCGCGCCTCGCTGGCGGCCTTCGCCCGCAGGCCGATCAGCGCCATGAAGAGCGGGATCAGCGGCGCCGCCAGCAGCAGCGCCAGCGCCGCCAGCCAGGAGAAGGGCAGGATGGCGAGCAGGATGAGCGGCGGCAGCAGCGTGGCGCGCAGCCGCGCGGCGCGGAAGCGCAGCAGGTAGGGCAGAACCGCCTCGGCCTGCTCGGCCAGCACGCTGGCGGCGGCGCCGGAGGCGGGGCGGGTGGCGTCGAGCGGCGAGCGCGTGGCCAGCGCCGTGAGCGCCTCCGCCCGCAGCGTGCCGAGCAAGGCGCGCGCGGCGGCGAAGGCGATGCGCCCGCCGCGCGCCTCCAGCCCCGGCCGGGCGAGGCCGAGCAGCGCCACCAGCCCGGCGGGCCAGAGCATCTCCGCCAGCCCGCCACCTTCGGCGAGGCGCGCCACGGCGAGCGCCAGCAGCGCCGCCAGCGCCAGCCACAGCACCACGGCCAGCGCCAGCAGCAGCGCGCCCCGCCGCACGCCGGCGGGCAGCGGGGTGGCGCGCGGCCGGCGCGGAGGGGAGGGGGCCGCCGCGGGCACGGGCGCGGCCTGCGGGACCTGCCCCGGCGCCTGCGGCAGGAGAGGGGCTTCGAAGCTGAGGGAGGCGGTCTCGCGCGGGGCCACGCCGGAACATCCTTGGTTGCGCGGCGCTGCTTTAGAACCTGGGCTTGGCGGGGGCCTTGCGCTGCATCAAGTTTCAGAACGGAGCGCTTATATATTTGGCCGTTTATGAACGGCCGCTTCACGCGCGGCGCCGCGACCGGCGGCATGGAACTTGCTGTGCCCTGCGTATCCTCATGCAGGGACAGACCGCACGTGATGAAGACGAGCATCATCGCCGCCGCCGCCATGATGGCCGCGGCCAGCTGGGCTGGAATGGGCGGCGCGCAGGCGCAGGCACCGCAGAAGGTGCTGCGCATCGCCATGACCGCCGCCGACGTGCCGACCACCACCGGCATGCCGAACAATGGCTACGAGGGCATGCGCTTCCTCGGCTACCCGGTGTTCGAGAGCCTCGTGCTGTGGGACCTCTCCAGCCCCGACAGGCTGGCCGGCCTGCGCCCCGGCCTCGCCGAGCGCTGGGAGCAGGACCCCTCCGACCCGAAGAAGTGGGTGTTCCACCTGCGCCGCGGCGTCAGCTTCCACGATGGCGCGCCGTTCGACGCCGATGCCGTCATCTGGAACATGGACCGCTTCTTCCGGGAAGGCGCGCCGCAGGCCGAGGCGCAGGGCGCGGCCATCACGCGCGGCCGTGTCGCCGGCCTCGCCGCCTACCGCAAGATCGATGACTTCACGGTGGAGATCGAGACGGCGCGGCCGATCTCCTACTTCCCCTACCTCTCCGTCTATATCCTCTTCGCCTCGCCCAAGGCGTGGGAGGATGCGGGGCGGGACTGGGCGAAGGTGGCGCTTGCCCCGGCCGGCACCGGGCCGTTCCGCATCACCCGCTTCGTGCCGCGCCAGAGCGTCGAGCTGACGCGCAACGACAACTACTGGGACACGGCGCGCCGCGCGAAGCTCGACCGCATCGTGCTGATGCCCGTTCCGGAGGCAACCGCGCGCCTCGCCGCGCTGCGCAGCGGGCAGGTGGACTGGATCGAGGTGCCGCCGCCGGATGGCATCCCCTCGCTGAAGCAGGCCGGCTTCCAGGTGGTGACCAATTCCTACCCGCATGTCTGGCCCTGGGTCTTCGCCGCCGGCAAGGCGGGCAGCCCCGTGGCCGATGTGCGGGTGCGGCAGGCGCTGAACTACTGCTTCGACCGCGAGGGGCTGGTGGGCCTGCTGAACGGCACGGCCGAGCCGGCGGTGGGCTTCTACAACAAGAGCAACCCGCTCTTCGGCAAGCCGCAGAACACCTACGGGCTGGATGCGCGGCGCGGCAAGGCACTGCTGGCCGAGGCCGGCTACGGCCCGCAGAAGCCGCTGAAGCTGGTGGTCGGCATCTCCACCTCCGGCTCCGGCCAGATGCTGCCGCTGCCGATGAACGAGGCGCTGCAGGAATCGCTGCGCGAGCATTGCGGCGTCGAGGTCAGCTTCCGCACGGTGGAGTGGAACACGCTGCTCGGCGCGCAGCGCGCGGCACCCGACCAGCCGGCCTGGCTGGGGGCGGATGCGGTCAACATCTCGCTCGTCTCCTCCGACCCGTCGCAGATGGCGCGCTGGTTCCTCGGCGCCAACGCCGCGCCGCGCGGCTCGAATGCCGGCCACTGGATCGACCCGGCCTTCGACGAGGCGTTCCGCCGCATCGAGACCACCAGCGACCCGGCGGAATCGCAAGCCGCCATCCGCGCCGCGCATGAGCGCCTGGTCGATGGCGCCCCCTGGCTCTACGTGGTGCACGACCTCAACCCGCGCGCCATGTCCAGCCGCGTCACCGGCTTCGTCTCTGCCCAGTCCTGGTTCCAGGACCTGACGCGGGTGGACATGAAATGAGCGGCGAGACCCCGCTGCACTTCAGGACCATCGCCGAGCTCTCGGCGCTGATCCGCGACCGGCGGCTCTCGCCGGTCGAGCTGATGCAGAGCTGCCTCGACCGCATCCACGCGCTGGACGGGCGGCTGAACAGCGTGCTGCTGCTGCTGGAGGAGCCGGCCCTGGCGGCGGCGCGGCAGGCGGAGGCGGAGATCGCCGCCGGGCGCTGGCGCGGGCCGCTGCACGGCATTCCCATCGGCATCAAGGACATCTACGAGACGGCCGGCATCCCCACCACCGGCCACTCCGCCCTGTTCCGCGACCATGTGCCGGCGGAGGACGCCACCACCATCCGCCGCCTGCGCGAGGCGGGGGCGGTGCTGTTCGGCAAGCTCTCCACCTGGGAGTTCGCCATCGGCGGCACCTCCTTCGACCTGCCCTGGCCGCCGGCGCGCAACCCGTGGGACACGGAGCGCGACCCGACCGGCTCCTCCACCGGCTCGGCGGTGGCCGTGGCGGCGGGGCTGTGCCCGGGCGCCATGGGCACCGACACGGGCGGCTCGATCCGCGCGCCCGCCGCCTGGTGCGGCATCGCCGGCCACAAGCCGACCTATGGGCTGGTCAGCCGGCGCGGCGTGCTGCCGCTGGCCTTCTCGCTCGACCATGCCGGCCCGATGTGCTGGACCGCCGAGGATTGCGCGCTGATGATGGCCGTGCTGGCGGGGCACGACCCGCTGGACCCCGGCAGCGCCGACGTGCCGGTGCCGGACTTCTCCGCCGCGATCGGCGAGCCGGGCAGCCTCGCCGGGCTGCGCGTCGGCGTGGTGCGCCACTTCTACGAGGAGGACGTGCCCTGCGAGCCGGCGGTGCTGGCGGGGGTGGAGGATGCGCTGCGCGCGCTGCGCGGCCTCGGCGCCACCCTTGCCGATGTGCGGCTCTCGCCCTTCGGCCTGTGGAGCGCGGTGGGCAACCTCATCTCGCGCGCCGAATCCTACGCCGTGCACGCGGAATCGCTGAAGGCGACGCCGGAGCTGTATGGCAGCTATGGCCGCCGCCGGCTGATGGCCGGCGCCTTCGTCTCCTCGGCCGACTACATCAACGCCCAGCGCGAGCGCGGGCGGCTGGTGGAGGAGGTGCGGGCGGCGCTGCGCGAGGTGGACGTGCTGGTCTTCCCCTCGGCGCGCGACGTGGCGGGGCCGATGGGGGTGGACATGCTGGGCGCGGCGCTGCCGCCCTTCTTCAGCCGGCCCTTCAACCTGACGGGCAGCCCGGCCGTCTCGGTATGCAGCGGCTTTTCGGCGGAGGGGCTGCCGGTGAGCCTGCAGATCGGCGGCCGCGCCTTCGAGGACCCGCTGGTGCTGAAGGTGGGCAGCGCGGTGGAGCGGGCGCTCGGCACCCGCGCGCGGCGCCCCGCGCTGGCGATGGCGGAGATGGCGGCATGAGCGACGGCTTCGCGCAGCGCCTGCGCGCCCTGGGCCTCTCCGTGCCCGAGAGCGAGATCGCGCCGCTGGAGCGCATGGTGATGGACCTGGAGGCGGCCGCGAAGCTGCTGCGGGTGCCGCGCCCCGTCGCGCAGGAGCCGGTGACGGTGTTCCGGCTGGAGCATCCGGTGCCCGCGCCGGATCACGCCGGCCGCGGGTAGAGGGTCGCCGGGGGGCGAAGCGCGCTTCCCGGTTCTCGTACGGCCGCCCGAGGCTGCCAGAGGCCATGCCGCCTCCGGCGGCCCTTTCGCGCCGCCCCCGCCATGCCGCTGCCGGCGTGGCAGGCGGCGGGCAGCGCGGGCCGGATGACAGCGCCGCCATCTCCATCAACTTTGCTTCCGCCGGCCGCGACAGGCTGGTGAATCCGGGCGCCGGCTGGCCTCGCGGTCCCGGAGCACGCTTGCATCGCCGCGTCAGAATGGCATTATTCTGTATACCGCCGAGTGTATCAGGCCAAAAGACGAGGATACGTTCATGACGAAGATCACCCGCCGCGCGGCCCTGGCCGCGGGCCTGGCCCTGCCATGGCTGGGCGGCACCGCCCGCGCCCAGGCCACCCGCCTGCGCTTCGCCCACCCCCACCCCGAATCCGACAGCTGGCACCGCGCCGCGCTGCTCTTCGCGCAGACGCTGAAGGAACGCTCCAACGGCGCGCTGACCGTGCAGGTCTTCGGCAATGGCGCGCTGGGCAGCGACCCCACCACCATCTCCTCCGCGCGCGGCGGCACGCTCGACATCGCGCTGACGGGCAACCCGTTCTTCACCGGCCTGGCGCCGAAGCTGAACGTGCTCGACCTGCCCTTCCAGTTCCGCGACCGCCGCCACGTGGCCGCCGTGCTGGACGGCCCGATCGGCGACAAGCTGAAGCCCGAGCTGGAAGCCTCCGGCCTGGTCACGCTGGGCTTCTGGGACATCGGCTTCCGCAACCTGACCAATTCCCGGCGCGCGGTGCAGAACGCCGAGGATGTGCGCGGCCTCAAGATCCGCACCACGCCCAACCCGGCGCACATCAAGGCCTTCCAGCTGCTCGGCGCCAACCCGCTGCCGATGCCCTTCACCGAGCTGTTCACCGCCATGGAGACGCGCACCGTGGACGGGCAGGAGAACCCGACCACGCTGATCCTGAACGCGCGCTTCCACGAGGTGCAGAAGCACCTCAGCCTGACGCGGCACGCCTACACCGCCGGCATCCTGGCGATGTCGAAGCAGCGGCTGGAGGCGCTGCCGAAGGCGCAGCAGGATCTGGTGCGCGCCGTCGCCGCCGAGGTCACGCCGAAGCAGCGGCAGATGAACGAGGAGGCCGAGCCCGGCTCCATCGCCAAGCTGAAGCAGGAGGGGATGCAGGTGGTGGAGGCGCCGGACCGCGATTCCATGGCGAAGATCGTCGCCGAGGCGGTGCGCGACGACTACGCCGGCCGCTACGGCGCCGAGCTGCCCGAAGCCATCCTCTCCACCGGCGCCTGAATCGCCGCACCAGCCTGGGAGTAGCGGCGCGATGCGCCTGATCGACCTTTCCATGCCCATCGCGCCGCATTTCCGCTGGCGTACGCAGATCGCCATCGCCGGCGACATCGCCGCCGGCGACCAGTTCCGCATCAGCCGCCTGGATGGCCCCTGCCATGGCTTCAGCCATGTCGACGCGCAGGCGCACATCCTGGCCGATGCCCCCACCATCGAGAGCACGCCGCTCGACCGCGTGGTGGGGCCGGCGCGCATCCTGAACCTGCGCGACGCGCCGGCCAACGCCGCCATCGACGCGGCGCGGCTGCGCGCCGCCGATCCCGGCGGGCCAGAGGGCGAGATCCTGCTGCTCTCCGCCGGCTGGGACCGCCAGCGGGACTACAACACCCGCGAATTCTGGACCGAGGCCCCCTGGCTGACCCGCGACGCGGCGGAGCACCTCGCCACGCTGCGGCCGAAGGCGGTGGCCTTCGACTTCCCGCAGGACTTCCCCATCCGCCTGCTGCTGGACCAGCAGGAGGTGCCCTTCGACCAGCACGTGACGCATGACGTGCTGCTGCGCCACGGCGTCACCCTCATCGAGTACCTGGTGAACACCAGCGCCCTGGCCGGGCCGCGCACCTTCCTCTGCGCCGCGCCGCTGCTGATCCCGGGCGCCGATGGCGCGCCGGCGCGGATCTTCGCCATCGAGGGATTGCCGGAGGGCCTTCCCGCATGATCGGGCGCCTGGCCGACCGCGCCTTCTCCCTGGCGGAGTGGCTGCTGGTACTGGCGCTAGGGGCCATGGTGATCATGGTGTTCGGCAATGTGGTGCTGCGCTACGCCTTCGATTCCGGCATCACCGTCAGCGACGAGCTGTCGCGCCTGCTGTTCGTCTGGCTCACCTTCCTCGGCGCCGTGGTGGTGCTGCGGCAGGGCGGGCATCTGGGCTTCGACCTGGTGACGAACGCGCTGCCGAAGGCGGGCCGGCGCCTCTGCCGCATCGTCTCCAACCTGCTGATGCTGCTCTGCTGCGGCGTTTTCCTGTGGGGCGCCTGGACGCAGGCGGCGATGAACATGGGCAACCTCGCCCCTGTCTCCGGCGTGCCGCTGGGCTGGACCTATGCGGCGGCGGTGGTGGCTGGGGCTGGCCTCGGCCTCGTCGCCCTGGCCGATCTCGCCGCGGCCCTGGCCGGGCGCGAGCCGCCGGCGCGCGACATGGAAGGGGAGGCGGGGGCATGACGCTCCTCATCTTCGCCGGCGTGCTGCTCGCCGCCATGTCGCTCGGCATGCCGATCGCCTTCGCGCTGATGGTCTCCTCCCTGGCGCTGATGTGGCACCTGGACGCCTTCGACGCCCAGGGCCTGGCGCTGCAGATGATCAACGGCGCGGACAGCTTCCCGCTGCTGGCCATCCCCTTCTTCATGCTGGCCGGCGAGGCGATGAACGCCGGCGGCCTCTCGCGCCGGCTGGTCGGGCTGGGGATGAAGCTGGTCGGCCATGTGCGCGGCGGGCTGGGCTATGTGGCGGTCATCGCCGCCATCTTCCTCGCCTCCCTCTCCGGCTCGGCGGTGGCCGACACGGCGGCGCTGGCGGCGGTGCTGCTGCCGGTGATGAAGCAGGCCGGGCACGACGTGCCGCGCTCGGCCGGGCTGATGGCGGCGGGCGGCATCATCGCCCCGGTCATCCCGCCCTCGATCGGCTACATCGTCTTCGGCGTGGCGGCGAATGTCTCCATCACCTCGCTGTTCCTGGCCGGCATCGTGCCGGGCATCCTGATGGGGCTGGCGCTGGCGGTCACCTGGGCGGTCTGCGCCCGCAACGAGGGGGCGGCGGTGCTGCCGCGCGCGAGCTGGGCCGAGCGGTTGCAGGCGCTGAAGGAGGCGGGGCTGGCGCTGGGCCTGCCGGCGCTGATCATCGGCGGCCTGCGCTTCGGCATCTTCACGCCCACCGAGGCGGCGGTGGTCGCGGCGGTCTATGCGCTGGCGGTGGGCATGCTGGTCTATCGCGAGCTGCACCCGCGCGACCTGCCGAAGGTGATGCTGGCCGCCGTGCGCACCAGCGCGGCGGTGATGTTCCTGGTGGCCGCGGCCGCCGTCTCCGCCTACCTCATCACCATCGCCGACATCCCCGGCGAGGTGCGCGGCCTGCTCGAGCCCTTCATGGGTGAGCGCATCCTGCTGATGCTGGCGATCATGCTGCTGGTGGTGGTGGTGGGCACGGCGCTCGACTTCATCCCCACCATCCTGATCCTGACACCGGTGCTGATGCCCATCGTGCGCGAGGCGGGGATCGACCCGGTCTATTTCGGCGTGCTGTTCATCATGAACAACGCCATCGGCCTGCTGACGCCGCCGGTGGGCACGGTGCTGAACGTGGTCTGCTCGGTGGGGCGGGTCCGCATGGGCGCGGTGGTGCGGGGCGTGATGCCTTTCCTCACCGCGCAGATCGTGGTGCTGCTGGCGCTGGTGATGATGCCCTGGCTGGTGCTGGGCCCGCTGCGCTGGATGCGCTGAAGACGGACAGAAAAAAGAAGAGGGGGCACCGGGGGAGAATTCATTCTCCCCCGGCCTTTCTTCATCCCGCTGCCGGAAGGCCGAGCCGGTAGAGCCGGATGGCGTTGTCGTGGAACAGCGCGCACTGCTCGGCCCAGGGCAGGTCCTCGACGGCGGCGCGGAAGCCGTCGAAGATGGTCTCGAAGCTGCCGCACAGCCCGTCCACCGGGAAGTTGGAGGCGAACAGGCAGCGCCCGGCCCCGAAGATCTCGATCGTCTCGCGGATGATGGCGCGGTTGTCCTCCAGCCGCCAGGGCCGCCCTGGCAGCCCGAGGCCGGAGATCTTCACCCAGACCTGCGGCGCCGTGGCGAGCCGGCGCATCGCCGCCCGCCAGCCGGCCAGCCCTTCCTCGCTGCGGTCGGAGGGCAGTCCGGTGTGGTTGAGCACCAGTGGCGTCTCCGGGTGCGCCGCGACCAGGTCGAGCGCCTCGTCGAGATGCCACCAGGGCGTCTGCAGCTCGAAATGCAGCCCGTGCGCGGCGAGGCGGGCATAGCCGGCGCGCCAGCGCGGGTCGCCCATCGAGCCGGGTGCGCCGCGCTCCACCTGGGCGGGGGAGGGGGCGGCGCGCGGCTTGTGCCGCACCCCCTTCACCAGCGGCAGCGCGGCCTGGGCGGCCAGCACCGCCTCCACATCCGTCCGGTCCAGCCAAGCCTGGGCGACATGCGCGGCCGGCCGCCCGGTGCGCGCCGCCAGCCCGGCCATCCACCGGCTCTCACCGGTGGGGTCGGCCGGGTTCCATTCCCCCTCCATCGTCACGCTGGCGACGACGCGGTGGTGGCCGGTCAGCGCGTCGTAATCCTCCGGCAGGAAGGGCCGGCCGCGCATGGCCCCATAGTCGCCATAGCGGAAGGGGATCATCGGCCGGGCGGGGTCCAGCCAGGGGTAGTCGTTGCGCACCGGGTCCCAGAAATGGTGGTGCGCGTCGATGGTCGGCAGGTCACGCATGGGCGGGGCGGCTTCGGAAGGTCTTCCAGGCGGTGCCGAGCCAGAGGCCGAGCACGGCCAGCGCCAGCACGGCCGCGATCGGGCGGGAGACGAGGGTGAGCGGATCGCCCTCGCCCTTCATCAGCGTCTGGATGAAGTTGAACTCCACCACCTTGCCCAGCACCAGGCCCAGGATGGCCGGCGCCACGGGGATGTCGTTCTCCTCCATGAACCAGCCGAGCGCGCCCATCGCCAGCATCATGCCGACATCGAACAGCGCGTTGTTGATGGCGTAGGCGCCGACGATGCAGGCCACCAGGATGAAGGCCGCGATGATGCCGCGCGGCACGGCCAGGATGTGCCGCGCCGCGCGGATGACCAGCAGCCCGAGCGGGATCATCAGCAGGTTGGCCAGGATGAAGACGATGAACACGGCGTAGATCAGGTCCGGTGACTTGACGAAGATGGCCGGCCCCGGCTCCATCCCCTTCAGCACCAGCACGCCGATGACGATGGCGGTGATGGAATCGCCCGGGATGCCGAAGACGATGGTGGGCACCCAGGCGCCGGCCAGCGCCGAGTTGTTGGAGGCGCCCGCCTCGGCCAGCCCCTCGACATGGCCGGTGCCGAACTTCTCCGGCGTGCGCGAGAACTTGCGGCTGATGGCGTAGGAGATCCAGGCGGCGATGTCCGCCCCCGCCCCCGGCAGCGCGCCGATCAGCGTGCCGACGATGTTGCCGCGCAGGATCTGCTTCCGCCAGGTCCACACGTCGCGCATCATGCCGCGCAGCGGGCTGCTGTAGGGCGGCACGCGCACCGTCGCGCCGCCGCGCACCGTCATCAGCCGGATCAGCTCCGGAATGGCGAAGAAGCCGATCAGCGCCGGCACGAAGTCCACGCCCCCCATCAGCTCGGTGGAGCCGAAGGCGAAGCGGGTGACGCCCGTCGCCACGTCGATGCCGACGCAGGAGAGGAACAGGCCGAGCAGCAGCGCCAGCAGCCCGCGCAGCGGCGAGCCGACGGCCAGGAAGGCGGCGCAGGTGAGGCCCAGCATGCCGAGCCAGAAATACTCGGGCGAGGAGAAGCGGGTGGCGAAGATGGCCAGCGTCGGCGCCGCCATGATCAGCACCAGCGTGCCGAACACCCCGCCGATGGCGGAGGAGACCATGCACATGCCAAGGCCGCGCCAGGGCTCGCCCCGCTGCGTCATCTTGTAGGCTTCGTCGGCATAGGCGGCGGAGGCCGGGGTGCCGGGGATGCGCAGCAGCGCCGCCGGGATGTCGCCCGAGAAGATGGCCATGGCCGTCAGCGCGACGATCGAGGCGATGGCCGGCACCGGCTCCATGAAGAAGGTAAAGGGCACCAGCAGCGCCGTGCCCATCACCGCCGTCAGCCCAGGGATGGCGCCCAGCACGATGCCAAGGCCGCTGGCGAGCAGGATGACGCCCAGCGTGCCGGGGCTCAGCACATGGCCGAAGGCGAGCAGCAGGCTGTCCATCAGAGCCAGCCCTCCAGCAGGCCCGGCGGCAGCGGCACGCGCAGCACCATGACGAAGAGCAGGTGGAAGCCGATGGCGCCCAGCACCGCCGTGACCGCCGCGCGCACCGGCGCGATACCGAGGCGGAGCTGCACCGCCAGCAGGATGGCGATGGCGAGGGGGATGAAGCCCACCGTCTCGGCCAGCAGGGCGAAGAGGACGATGCTGGCCACCAGCAGCGCCACATTGGTGGCCGCCCAGCGGTCCCGCATCCAGGCGGGGGCGCGCAGCCACGGCTCCCCCGGCTGCCGGCCGGCGGCCAGCAGCAGGCCGGTGCCGGCGGCCATCACGCCGCCGCCCAGGAGGGCGGGGAAGAACCCCGCCCCCAGCTCCTGCCCCGGCACGCCCGGCAGGCGCAGGGAGGCCGCCAGCAGCAGCCCCCCCAGCCCGAGCGTCAGCACGCCCAGCGCGCGGTCGTTCAGCCGCATGTGGCTCAGCCCCGCGCCAGGCCCAGCTCGCCCAGCAGCGTGGCCGCCGTCCGGCCGAAGCGGGTGGTGAACTCGGCGAAGGCCTCCGGCGTCTCCCAGACCGGCACGATGCCGCGCGCGGTCATGGTCTGGCGCACCTCGGGGCGGGCATGGCCGCGGCCGGCCGCCTCGATCAGCCGGGTGCGCACCGGGGCGGGCAGGCCGCGCGGCGCCACCATCGCGAACCAGTTCTCATAGACCCAGTCGACGCCCAGCTCCTTCAGCGTCGGCACGTCGGGGAAGGAGGTCACGCGCTTCTCCGCCATCACCGCCAGCACGCGCACCTGCCCCGCCTCGACCAGCGGCTTGGCCTCGATGGGCGAGCCGGTGAAGACCGAGATGCCGCCCGCCACCAGGTCCTGCAGCGCCGGAGCGCCGCCCTGGCTCGGGATCCAGCGGATGCTGTCCGCCTCCATCCCCAGCGCCTTGGCCAGGCCGGCGGCGGCGAGGTGCCAGGAGCCGCCGGTGGAGACGCCCGAGCCGGTGAACTGCCCCTTGCGCGCCTCGCGCAGCGCCGCGGCGAAGGACTTGAAGTCCTGCCACGGCCCGTCCGCCTTCACCGTGATGCCGGCCGGGATGCTGGCGATGCGCGAGATCAGGTCGAAGCTCTGCGGCCCGATGTCGGACTGGCCCAGCGTCTTGAAGTTGACGAATTCCGAGGTGCCGCAGCCGATGGTGTAGCCATCGCGCGCGGCGTTGGCGATGGCGGCGTGGCCGACGATGCCATTGCCGCCGGTGCGGTTGACCACGTTCACCGGCTGGCCGAACTCCGGCTCCAGCCCGGAGGCGAGGATGCGGGTGACGGTGTCGGCGCCGCCGCCGGCCGCCCAGGGCACCACCATGGTGACGGGCCGGCTAGGCCAGGACTGCGCCCGCGCGCGGCCCGGCAGCAGGGCCGGCAAGGCGAGGGCTCCGGCCAGGCCGGCGAGACCACGACGTGAGATCATTCTTGTTCCTCCTCCTCATGACGGGTGGCGCGGGAATGGCTGCCCCGGGCCACGCATCCATGTCTCCCCTCCTCCCATGCGGCCGGGCCGGTTCGTCCGGTGCGTGGCGGAGGAATTTTTTTATCGGAGTTTTGTGCTCTGTATGTAGTATGATTGCAAGAGGCATCGCATCGCCGCCTCCGATGCGGCATAATGCGCCGGGCGGCGCCCTTTCCGCTGCAGGAACAAGACCCTATCGATGCAAGACGCCGACCTCGCGCCCAGCACTGCCGCCTCTTCCGCCGGGGCCGCCGAGAACGCGCCCATCGCCCGGCAGACGCTGCACGAGCAGGTGGCGAGCCGGCTGCGGGACATGGTGACCGATGGCCGGCTGGCGCCTGGCCAGCGCATCAACGAGGTGGCGCTGGGCCAGACGCTCGGCGTCTCCCGCACGCCGCTGCGCGAGGCGCTGAAGACCCTGGCCGGGGAAGGGCTGGTGGAGCTGGTGCCGGCGCGCGGCGCCGTGGTGCGCGCCTTCACCATGCAGGACGTGGCGGAGAGCATGGAGGTGCTGAAGGTGCTGGAGCAGCAGGCCGCCCGCCGCGCCTGCGAGCACGCCCCGGAGGCGGAGATCGGCCGCATCCTCGCGCTGCACGCGATGATGCGCGAGCGCTACGCGGCGCGCGACCGGCTGCCCTACTTCAAGCTGAACCAGGCCGTGCACTCAGCCATCGTCGCCGCCTCGGGCAACCATACCCTGGCACGGCATTACGACATGCTGCAGGCGCAGATGAAGCGTATCCGCTTCATCGGCCATGAGGGGGCGGACAAATGGGCCGCCGCCATGGCCGAGCATGAGGAGATGATGGAATGCCTCGCGCGGCGCGACGGCGCCGGGCTGGCCGCGGTGGTCGGCCGCCACCATGACAGGGGCGTGGAGCGCATGCGCGGCTCCCTGTAGCCACCTTTGCGCCGCGGGAGCCGCGCCGGCCGGGCTCCGTGGCAACGCCGCCTGGGTGAGGCGCAGCGCCGGCTGTGACAGCGCGCGTTTTGCCTTATAAGGCCATTGATGGAATAATCTGCTGTCATAGGCAGTGATATCCGCGTTCATCCGCCATTGGGGGAGGGGGATGCCTCGTGGAGCGTGTGGGTCGGAGCGACATGCCTGATCTCGGCAGCAGAAGCCGGAACCTCCTGTCCCGCCGCCTGCTCTGGAGCGGAGCTTTCTGCGGATGGCTGTTCTGCTCCCTCGCGGCCTGGTGGGTGGCGGAGCATTCGGCCGCCCGGATCGACCGGGAGGCACGCAGCGCCGCGCTGGCACGGGTGGAGGTGGCGGCGGAGGCGGTGCAGCAGAACATGCTGCGGCTGCTGGAGGCCGTCCACGGCCTGTACGACCTCGCCCAGACCCGCCAGAACCTGGTGGCGGAGCACCGGGGGACGATGGCCGTCATGCTGGAGCAGCACCTCGCCTCCGTCGCCGAGGCCGGTCGCTTCGGGCTGCTGCAGGTGGGGGTGATCGGCGCCGATGGATGGCTGGCCTGGTCCTCCGTGCCGGGCTGGGACCGCGTCTATCTGGGCGACCGGGAGCATTTCACCGTCCATCTCAACCGTCCTCCGGCGCTGTTCGTCAGCAAGCCGCTGGTCGGGCGCGCCTCGGGGCGCTGGAGCGTGCAGTTCACCCGGCCGTTGCAGAGCCTGACCGGCGGCTTCGGCGGCGTGGTGGTGGTCTCGATCGATCCGCTGAAGCTGTCGGAGGATCTCGCCCTGCTGCGCAAAGGCACGGAGGGCTCGTCGCTCCTGCTGCGCGAGGATGGCGGGGTGCTGGCCTACAGCCACGATGTCGGGCCCCTGCTGGGAAAGAGCCTCGGCGCCAAATCGGCCCTGTTCCAGCTCCATTCCGCCCGTCCGGCAGGCAGCTTCGAGACGGTCAGCATCATCGACGGCCGGCCCAAATTCGTCGGCTTCCGCAAGCTGGCGGAGGCGCCGATCATTGTCTGCGCGGCCATGGATGTTGAGTCCGAGATGGCGGCGACGGCCTTCGTGGCGCCCTCCCTGCGGGTCGCGGCGGCGGCCTTCGCGGCGCTGCTGCTGGCCACCATGGCGCTCGGCCTGCTGTGGCTCGACCGCCGCCGTGCCCTGCGCGACCTGAAGCGCGCCCGGCGGGAGAACGAGGCGGCGATGCAGCGCCTCTCCCAATCCGACCGGATGGAGGCGCTGGGCCGGCTGGCGGGCGGCATCGCGCATGACTTCAACAACATCCTCCAGGCCGTGCTGGGCGGCACCAAGCTGATCAGCCGCCGGTCCAAGGACGCCGCCCAGGTCGAGCGGCTGGCGCGGATGATCACCGAGGCGGCGGAGCGCGGCGCCTCCGTCTCGCGCCGCCTGCTCACCTTCGCGCGGCGGGCCGAGCTGCATGCCACGCCCGTCCAGGTGGGCGAGCTGCTGGCCGGGCTGCACGAGATCCTCAGCCACACGCTGGGACCCTCCGTGCAGGTGCGGCTGTCCATCGCCCCGGACCTGCCCCCCGCCCTGCTGGACCGCGGGCAGCTCGAGACGGTGCTGATCAACCTCGCGGTGAATGCGCGGGACGCGATGGAGCCGATGGGCGGCGGCCAGCTGACCCTGGCGGTCTCGATGGACACGCTGGCGGCCGCGCGCGCGCAGGCAGCGGGCCTGAGGTCCGGTCCCTACCTGCGGCTGGAAGTGGCCGACACCGGCATCGGCATGGATGCGGCGACGCTCGGCCGCGCCATGGAGCCCTTTTTCACCACCAAGCCAAAGGGCAAGGGCACCGGCCTCGGCCTGGCCATGGCCAAGGGCTTCGCCGAGCAATCCGGCGGCATGCTCGTCATCGACAGCCAGCCCCGGCGTGGCACCATCGTGCGGCTCTGGCTGCCGGTGCCCGAGATTCCGGTGCCTGAGGTGCCGGCCTCCGGGCCGGCCCCTGGCGCGCCGCTGACCGGCCAGGGCGACGTGGCGGAGGACCCCGCGGAAGCGCCGGCGGAAACGCCCACCGGGCGCCTCCTCCTGGTGGATGACGAGGCCAGCCTGCGCGAGACGCTGGCCGCCTGCCTGCGCGAGCAGGGCCATGCGGTGCTGGAGGCGGAGTCCGGCGTCGCCGCCCTGGCGCAGCTTTCCGCCGCGCGGCACATCGACATCCTGGTCACCGATCTGGCAATGCCGGGGATGGACGGGCTCGCCCTGCTGGATGCGGTGCGGCAGCGCCTGCCCGCGCTGCCGGCGCTGCTGTTCACCGGCTTCGCCGGGGATGCCAGCGTCGCGGCCTTCACCGATGCGGCGCGCTCCGGCCCCTTCGCGGTGCTGCGCAAGCCGGCCTCGCCGGACGCCGTCATCGCGCAGGTGGGCGTGCTGCTGGCGGCCAGCCGCGTGCATGGCCCGCAGCAGGATCGACGGCAGGAGAAGGCCTGCGACGCCTGAGCCGCCCCGCCAGGCGGACGGACTTTCGCCGCGCCCCGCCTGCGGGCAGAATGGGAACAAAGGAGGGCCGCATGGCACAGAGGCGAAGCTGCTCCGGTGCGTGGCATGGCTGAGGCGCTGGTTCCCGAGGCGGCCATGTCCGATGCGCCGGCGCTCAGCGTCGAAGGCTTCGAGGGGCCGCTCGATTTCCTGCTGGAGATGGTGCGGCGGCACCGGGTCGATCTGGGCCGGCTGTCCATCGTGACACTGACCGACCAGTTCGTCGCCGCGCTGGAGGCCAGCGCCGGCCGCGTGCCGCTGGAGCGGCGCACCGCCTGGGTGGTGATGGCCAGCGACCTCATCCTGCTGCGCTCGCAGCTGCTCACCCCGGCGAGCCTGGCCGAGGCGGCGCAGGCGGAACAGGAGGCGGAGCGCCGCCTGGAGATGCTGAGCGAGCTGGCCCGGATGCGCACCGCCGCCGCCTGGCTCGCCGGCCGGCCGCAATTGCGGCAGGAGGTGCATGGCCGGGGCGATGTCCGGCGCGCCGCGCGCCCGCAGCCGGAGCTGCTGCTGGCCTTCCTGGAGGCCACGCTGGTGCTGCTGGAAGGCCGCCCGCGCTCCGGCAGCGGGGCGGAGGCCGCCGCCCCGGCACGCGTGGCGCCGCTCGACCTCTGGCGCATCCCGGAGGCGCTCGAGCGGCTGCGGGCCCTGCTGGCCGGGCGCCCCATGCCGCTGCCGCTGGCCGATGCGCTGCCGCTGTTCGAGAGCCTC
>NZ_JBHSCH010000078.1:0-17952 GCF_042651065.1 Teichococcus aestuarii | reverse complement strand
CGCTCGCGGCGCGGCCCCCGCTCCAGCGCCGGGGGCGTGCCCTCGGGGGTGCCTTCGGCGGCGGGCGCGGCCTCGCGCGGCGGGCGGGGGCCACGTTCGCCCCCACGCTCGCCACCGCGTTCGCCGCCCCGCTCCGGGCGGCGCTCCGCCGGGCGGCCATCGCGGCGCTCGCCGGGGCGGCCCGGGCGGAAGCGGCCGCGGTCCTCCCGGCGGGCGCTGACCATGGCGGGGGCAGGCGGGCCGAACGCATCCTCGGCCAGCGCCTCCGGCGTCAGCAGCCGGAAGCCCAGCGCCTGCAGCACGGCGGGCAGCACGTCGGCCTTCACGCCCAGGCGGCTGGCCACGTCGGCCGGCAGCATGGCGGGCGCGCGGCGGGTCAGGTGGCCGAGCTCGCCGGCCACGCGCTCGGCGACGTCGAGCCGCAGCAGCACCGGCCCGGCCTGCACCCAGCCCATGGTGGCGGCGAAGCCCTCCGGCCAGCCTTCCGGCGGCGGCACGGAGACGAGACCGCCGCCCGGCACCACCGGCACGTCGCACTCGGCCTTCAGCGCCCAGAGCTGGGCGCGCAGCGCCATCGGCTTGGGCTTGAGCATTTCGGGCAGATAGAGCGCGAAGCGCCCGGCGCGGATGCCGATGGCCTTCAGCTTCTGCCGCAGCTCGGGGTTCACCTCCGCCTCGGTGCCGCCGGGCACCAGGCCGAGATACTCGCGCAGGCGGAATGCGGGGCCGCGCAGCGCGCCATCCTCGGCCGCCTTGGCCTCCACCACGTCGAGCGGGGCGAATTCCCGCTTGATGGCCGCCTCGATCCAGGTGGCGAGGCGGGCGCGGATACGCTCCCGCTGCGCGCCGTCCAGCAGGTCGGTGGGCAGCGGCTCGACCAGCGGCTTGTCCGGGGTGGGTCCGGGCCGCAGGCGGGCGACCTCGTCACCGTTCCAGGTGATGCGGTGGGACGGGGTCAGGGCGAAAGCGTCGTCGGACGCGGTTTCGATCTCAGTCACGCGCTTCGGCATCTCACTCTGCAGGGCACGGCGGGCGGCACGCAGGACAAGCTTGCGCTCCTCCCCATTACCCGCAGCGGCATCGGGTTCAAACACGAAACCCTTCACTTGGCCAACGGGGTGGCCTTCCACCACCACCTCACCCTGGCGGGTGACGGCGGAGAGGAGTTCGTCGGCGGACTCGTCGAGCCGGCGGATCAGGTGCGCCGCGCGGCGGTCGACGAAGCGGGCGGTCAGGCGCTCATGCAGCGCATCGCTGACAGCATCCTCGGCGGCGCGGGCGGCGTCCTGGAAACGGGCGGCGTCGCGCACCCAGTCTGCACGCGCCGCGATATAGGTCCAGACCCGAATCGCCGAGAGGCGCGTCATCAGCGTGTCGAGGTCGCCCTCGGTGGTGGCGCACTGGGCGATCTGCCCGGCCACCCAGTCGGCGGGCAGGTGCCCTTCCTTCGCCAGGTGGAGGAAGACGCGGGCGCAGAGCCGCGTGTGGCTGTCATCGGCCAGCTTGCGGAAATCCGGGATCTGGCAGGCTTCCCACAGCAGCCGCATGCGCGTCCGCCCGCGCGCCACCTGGCGGATCTCCTGGTCGCGCGAGAGGGCCTCGAGGGTGATGTGGTCGGTCGCGTCATTGCCCTTGGCGAGGCCGGGCACGGGCGGCGGGGCGGCCAGGCTGTCGAGCAGCGCGTCGATGCCGGAGAGGTCGAGATCGGCGTTGCGCCAGGCCAGCGTGCCGAGCGACTCGAAGTGATGGCCCTCGATCTTGGCCACCATCTCCTCCGGCAGGGGCGGGCAGTCGGCCGTCACGCCGAAGGTGCCGTCGCGCATGCCGCGCCCGGCGCGGCCGGCGATCTGCGCCGCCTCCTGCGCCGAGAGCGGGCGGGGGCGGTGGCCGTCGAACTTCTGCAGCGAGGCGAAGGCGACATGGTCCACATCCATGTTCAGCCCCATGCCGATGGCGTCCGTCGCCACCAGGAAGTCCACCTCGCGGTTCTGGTAGAGCGCCACCTGGGCGTTGCGGGTGCGCGGGCTGAGCCGGCCCATCACCACCGCGCAGCCGCCGCGCCGGCGGCGGATCGCCTCGGCGATGGCATAGACCTCGCTGGCCGAGAAGGCGACCACGGCGGAGCGCGGCGGCAGCCGCGTCAGCTTGGCGGGCCCCGCATAGCGCAGCTGCGACAGCCGCGGCCGGGTCTCGATCTCGGCCTGCGGCACCAGCCGCTGCAGCAGCGGGCGGATGGTCTCGGCGCCGAGGAACATGGTCTCGACCATGCCGCGCGCATGCAGCAGCCGGTCGGTGAAGACATGGCCGCGGTCCGGGTCGGCGCAGAGCTGGATCTCGTCCACCGCGACGAACTCCACCCGCCGGTCGAGCGGCATGGCCTCCACCGTGCAGGCGAACCACTTGGCGCCGGGCGGCAGGATCTTCTCCTCGCCGGTGATGAGAGCGACACGCTCCTCCCCCTTCAGCGCCACCATGCGGTCGTAGTTCTCCCGCGCCAGCAGGCGCAGCGGAAAGCCGATGATGCCGGTCTCATGCGCCAGCAGGCGGGTGATGGCCAAGTGGGTCTTGCCGGTGTTGGTCGGACCCAGGACGGCCTTGACGCGCGCGGGAAACATGGAGGCGGTGGAGGACGAGTACGGGGAGAGAACGGGCATCTCGTGCCTAAGTGGGCCAAGCGAGGGGGCTTGGCAACCACGCTGCGCGCGGCGGGGCTTTTTAACGGAATGGCAGCACTGCCCCGCTGAGGATGCACGGGCCCTGCGGGCAGCCCGCATAGGGGGCGGCACGTCCGGAAGAGGGTGAGAGATTTCATGATCGGCTGGTTGTCGCGTTCGCTCGCCACACGCCTCTACGTCCTGCTGGGGCTGTCTGCGCTGGTGGCGCTGGTCACGGCCAGCTTTGCCATGTGGGCGCTCTCCAGCTACCGGGTGGAGGTGCAGGCCACGCAGCGGACCGGCGCGATCGCCTGGCGGGTCGAGCGGGTGAACGGGCGGGTCATGGAGGCGGTCTCGGACAGCCGCCTGCTGTATTTCGCCCAGCCCGGCAGCGATGCGGAGAAGGCGGCCGCCTCGCTGCGCCGCGCCCTGGCCGGGCTGCAGGCCGAGATGGAGGCCTGGCAGGCCCTGCTGCGGCCGGAGGAGCTTCCCGCCTTCCACGAATTGTCGCGCATCACCGGTGAGTTCGTGCGATTCCGCACCGAGGTCGCCCGCGTCGGCGTGGAGACAGGGCCCCCCGCCGCCAACGCCATGGGCAACAACGAGGCCAACCGGGCCAACCGCCGGGCCCTGAACGAGATGCTGGACCGTGCCGCCAAGAGCGCCGAGGCGCAGAGCGAGCATGCGGCCCGGGAGGCCATCGCCTATGCCGACCGCCTCTCCGCCATGCTGCTGGCGCTGGTCTGCACGGGCCTCGCCATACTGGGCGCAACGCTGATCGTCACCATCCGCCGCAGCATCCTGCGGCCGCTCTCGGCCGCCACGGGGGGCATCGCCAACATGGCGGCGGGCGATCTGGGCCAGCCCGTCCCCGGTGCCAGCCGGCCGGACGAGATCGGCGTGCTGGCCGGCGCGGCCGAGAGCCTGCGCGAGAATCTGCGCCATGCCGAAGGGGTGGAGCAGCAGGCGCGGGAAGCGGCGGAGGCCCGGCTGCGGCGCGCCGAGGCCTATGCCACGGCCGTGAGCGACTTCCGCCAGGAGGTGGATGCCGCCATGGCCGGGCTGAGCCAGGCGGCCGGGGCGGTGGAGAGCGCCTCCGCCACGCTGCGCGGCGTGGCCGACCGCACCGCGCGGGCGGGTGGCGCGGCGGCCAGCGCCGCCGATGGCACGTCGCAGGAGGTGCGCACCGTCGCCGCCGCCGCCGAGCAGATGGCCTCCGCCGTGCAGGAGATCGCCCGCCAGACGGCCGAGGCCACCCAGGTGACCGCCGGCGCCGCCGAGGCCGCCCGCCGCAGCGACCAGACGGTGCAGGGGCTGACCGAGGCGGCGGCGCGCATCGGCGACGTGGTGAAGCTGATCGGCGACATCGCCGGTCAGACCAACCTGCTGGCGCTGAATGCCACGATCGAGGCGGCGCGGGCGGGGGAGGCAGGCAAGGGCTTCGCCGTGGTCGCCTCCGAGGTGAAGAACCTCGCCGGGCAGACCGCCCGCGCCACCGAGGAGATCAGCAGCCAGATCACCGCCATGCGGCAGGCCACGGGCGCGGCGGTGGAGGCGATCAGCGGCATCGCCGGCACTATCGCGGAGGTGGATCGCATCAGCGGCAGCATCGCCGCGGCGGTGGAGCAGCAGGGCGCCGCCACCCGCGAGATCGCCCGCGCCGCCGCCGCCGCCGCGCAGGGCACGGGCGAGGTGGCGCAGCGCAGCGGCGAGGTGCGCGGCGCCGCCGGCGAGGCGCAGCAGGAGGTCGGCCGGCTTTCCGAGGCGGCGGCGAGCCTGCAGCAGCGCAACACCACGCTGCGCAGCGCGGTGGATGGATTCCTGCTGCGCATCGGGCAGGCCTGAGGCAGAAGGGAAGGGCGGGGGCGGCCTGCCCCTTTCTTCCCGACTCCTCTGGTGCCTGCCATCTCCGCCCTCCGCTTTCCCGTCCTGCGCCATGTCCTGCTGCTGAGCGCCATCTTCGCCGCCATCGGCGTCACGCAGCCCTTCCTGCCGGCCTTCCTGGCCGCCCGGGGCCTCTCGCCCGGCGAGATCGCGCTGGCGCTGGCACTGGGCTCGCTGGCGCGGCTGCTGGCCGGGCCGGCGGCCGGGCGCTGGGCGGACGCGCTGGGCGATGCCCGGCTGCTGCTGGGCGGGCTGGCGCTGCTGGGCCTGCTGGTGGCGGGCGGCTTCCTGGCGGCGGCGGGGTTGCTGGGCTTCATCCTGGTGCAGGTGCTGCTCGGCATCGCCATGGCGCCGCAGGTGCCCCTGGCCGACGCGCTCTGCCTCGCCGCCGCCCGCCAGGGGCTGTTCGACTACGGGCAGGTCCGCGCCGCCGGCTCGGTGGCCTTCATGGCGGCGGCGATGCTGGCCGGCTGGCTGGTGGGGGTGTGGGGCTATGGCGCCGTGCCGGTGCTGATCGGCGCCGCCATGCTGGCCACCCTGGCCGCCACCCTGCTGATGCCGCGCCCGCCGCAACGGCCCCCGCGCCAGGCGAAGGGCGGCTTCGGCGCCACGCTGCGCCTGCCCGGCTTCGCGCGGCTGCTGCTGCTCTCCGGGCTGATCCAGAGCAGCCACGCCGCCTATTACGGCTTCGGCAGCATCCACTGGACGGCGGCGGGGCATTCCACCGCCACCATCGGCCTGCTCTGGGCCCTGGGCGTGGTGGGGGAGGTGGTGCTGTTCCTGCTCGGGCGGCGGCTGATGGCGCGGGTCGGGCCACGCGGCATGGCGCTGCTGGCGGCGGGGGCGGGGCTGCTGCGCTGGGGGCTGATGGCCGGCACCGTCTGGCTGCCCGCCCTGGCGCTGATGCAGGTGCTGCACGCGCTCACCTTCGGCGCCCAGCACCTGGCGGCGATGCACATGATCCTGCGGCTGGTGCCGGCCGAGCAGGCGGGCACCGCGCAGGCGCTGCACGCCGCCCTCGGCGTCGGCCTGCTGATGGGGGTGTTCACCCTGCTCTCGGGGCCGTTCTACGCCGCCTGGGGCGGCGGCGTGTTCCTGCTGATGGCGGGGCTCTGCGCCCTGGCGCTGCCGCTGGCCTGGCGCCTGCCGGCCCGCTGATGCGCGGCGCGCTCAGTCCTCGGCCAGCACCGTGGTGGGCCAGGCGGGGGCGGCGGCGCTCACCCAGGCCGCGCCGTCCCAGCGGCGCGGCTCGATGCGGGCCGCATGGTCCTGGATGATGATGCGGTTGTAGGCATTCGGCTCGCCGCGCAGCCGGGTGGAGATGGCCGAGCCGGCCTGCACCACCAGCAGCTCCGGCCGCTGCGAATCCGGCGCCGCGGCGCCGCGGTGCAGCCGCACATAGCCGCGGTGCAGATGGCCTGAGAGGATCAGCCGCACGCCGGCGCGCTGCAACGCCTCCAGCGCCGGCGCCGCGCGGCGGGCCAGGGGCGTGCCCGGGGCGTCCTCGGGTGCCAGGAAGGGGTGGTGCGCCACGACGATGCGGAACAGGCCGGGCGGCAATTCGTCCAGCCGGTCCAGCAGGCGCTTCAGCCGGTGGCGCTTCACCCGCCCGCCTTCCCAGGCAAGGTGCAGCCCGCCGCGCACCACCGTGTTCAGCCCGATCACCGCCACATGGTCATTGCGCCAGAACGGCTCCGTCTCGCCGCCGACGAAGCGGCGCCAGCGGCCGAAGGGGTCCAGGAAGCGCTCCCAGGGCCAGTAATTGGTGATGTCGTGGTTGCCGGGCACCACCAGCAGCGGCGCGCGCAGCGCCTCCATGAAGCGGCACGCCGCGCGGTACTCGCGCGAGCGGGCGCGCATCGTCAGGTCGCCGCTGATCACCACCAGGTTGGCCGGCTCGGCGTTCAGCGTCTCGATCAGCGCCTCCGCCGCGCGCTCGTCCACCCGGCCGAAATGCAGGTCGGAGATGTGGTCGATGCGGTGCGGCAAGGTCATTGCGGGAATTCCTGGGGCGGGCATCGCGGAGGACGGGCCATGCGGCGGACGATGTTGCAGAACGCCCGGAGCGCGCGGAAGGATGCGCGGGCCCTCAGCCAGGCTCCGGCCCCTGCTCCTGCCCGGCCCCGGCCCCATGGCCGCGCGGCACCAGCACCTTCAGCGCCCGGGGGTGGAGGCTGTAGTGCAGGGGGGTCTCCAGCAGCGCCGCCTCGCCATCGTTCATCACCCAGAGGTGGCGCTTGCGGGCGTGCAGGACAATGGCGGTCGCCTGGCGGCTGAGCAGGCCGGACTGCCGCCGCCACCGGCCTGCGGCCATGGCCAGCAGCAGCCGCACCACCCACCACAGGCCGAAACCGCGCGCCACATGCAGGGTCAGGATGCCGCCATCCAGGCGCGGCCGGTGGAACAGCGCGCCCGGCGCCTCGCCATAGGCGTTGTTCACAACCGAGAGGGCGCGGGTCCAGACACGCAGCACGGGCGCCGCTTCGGGTGGCTGCCCTGGCGTGCCCAGGCGCAGCCCGAGCCGCAGCGGCGGGTGCCGCCAGAAGGCGCGCGCCGCCCCCACCACCACCCGCCAGCGCGAGGCCAGCCGCCCGTCGCCGCGGGAGCGCTCGCGGTGCTGGCCGATGCGGTTGGGCAGGCCGATGACGGACTGGCAGAGGAAGATCTCGCCATTCACCTCCGCCAGGTCGATCGGCGCCACATGGGCACCGCCCAGGGCGGCGGCGGCCTCCAGCGGCGGCATCGGCAGGCCGAGGTCGCGGGCCAGCAGGTTCATGGTGCCGAGCGGCAGCACGCCGAGCGCCACGCCGGTGCCGCGCAGCGCGGCGGCGGCGCTGCGGATGGTGCCGTCGCCGCCGCCGATGATGAGCGCCTCGGGGGCCGTCTCCAGCGCCAGGGCGATGCGGCCGGGCAGGTCCGGCGCCGCGTCGGGGGCGATGACGGTGAGGTCGAAGCCGGCGCGGCGCAGCGCTTCCGGCAGGGCCTCGGCGAGTCCGGGCTCGCCCAGCAGCGTGCCGGAGCGGGGGTTCAGCAGCAGGGTGGCGCGCATGGGCAGGGGGGTTCTCCAGCGCCCGAACGCGGCCTGAGCGGGGCGGTTGCGGGGCGACATGGCTGGCGGATGGCTTTTTGGCCAGATGGCCCGCAGTTCAGGGGCAATTCAGGAAGGCTTCACCATTGGGAACGATACTCGACAGCGTCGCGCAGCAGAGGAGACATTCCCATGAACTGGACCACCCGCCAGCGGCCTCTCACCGCCCGCAACATGCTGCGGGGCCTGATGGCCCTGCCCTGGAACGCGCCACTCTTCGGGCCGCTGCGCATGCAGCGGCCGGAGAACTGAAGCCGCCCGCCCCCTGAACGCGGAAAGGGCGCGCCCCCGCCCGGGGACGCGCCCTTTTCCTGCCTGCCGCCCGGAGGGGCCGGGCTTGCGCCACCGCCCCCGCCGTCCGGCGCGGCCTCAGGCGGCCTTGGCCATGTTGCGCAGCACGTAGTGCAGGATGCCGCCATTCTTGTAGTACTCGACCTCGTCGGCCGTATCGACGCGGCACTGCACCTGGGTGGTGGTGGTGGTGCCGTCCGGGCGATGGATGACGAGGTCCAGCACCATGCGGGGCTTCAGCTCCTCGAGGCCCAGGATGTCGATGGTCTCCTCGCCGGTCAGGCCCAGCGTCTCGCGGTTCTCGCCCGGCTTGAACACCAGCGGCAGCACGCCCATGCCGACCAGGTTCGAGCGGTGGATGCGCTCGAAGCTCTCGGTGATGACGGCCTTCACGCCCAGCAGGAAGGTGCCCTTGGCCGCCCAGTCGCGGGACGAGCCGGTGCCGTATTCCTTGCCGCCGAAGATGACGAGCGGCGTGCCCTCGGCCTTGTAGCGCATGGCCGCGTCGTAGATCGGCATCACCTCGCCCGAGGGCTGGTGCTTCGTGATGCCGCCCTCGATGCCGGGCACCATCTCGTTCTTGATGCGGATGTTGGCGAAGGTGCCGCGCATCATCACTTCATGGTTGCCGCGGCGGGCGCCGTAGCTGTTGAAGTCCGCCTGCCGCACCTGGTGCTCGCCCAGATACTCGCCGGCGGGGGAGGTCTTCTTGATGTTGCCGGCCGGGCTGATGTGGTCGGTGGTGATCGAGTCGCCCAGCTTGGCCAGCACGCGGGCGCCCTGCACCGAGGCGATCGGCTTCGGCTCGGCGTCCATGCCCTCGAAATAGGGCGGGTTCTGCACGTAGGTGGAGCCGCCGTTCCACTTGTAGGTGTCCGACCCGGCATCGACGCGGATCGCCTGCCACTGCTCCGGGCCCTTGAAGACGTCGGAATAGCGGGCCTGGAACATCTCGCGCGTCACGACGGCGGCGACGGTGTCGTTCACCTCCTTCTGCGTCGGCCAGATGTCCTTCAGGTAGACGGGCTGGCCGTCCTTGCCGGTGCCGATCGGCTGCGTCGTCACGTCAAGCGTGATGGAGCCGGCGAGCGCGTAGAGGACGACGAGCGGCGGCGAGGCCAGGTAGTTGGCGCGCACGTTCTGGTGCACGCGGCCCTCGAAGTTGCGGTTGCCCGACAGCACCGAGACGGCGACCAGCTTGTTGTCCTCGATCGCGTCGACGATCGGGTCCGGCAGCGGGCCGGAATTGCCGATGCAAGTGGTGCAGCCATAGCCCACCGTCTGGAAGCCCAGCGCGTCGAGGTGCTGGCTCAGCTCGGCCTTGTTCAGGTAGTCGGTCACCACCTGGGAGCCGGGGGCGAGCGAGGTCTTGACCCAGGGCTTGGGCTTCAGGCCCAGCGCGTTGGCCTTCTTGGCCACCAGACCCGCCGCTACCAGAACGTAGGGGTTCGAGGTGTTGGTGCAGGAGGTGATGGCGGCGATCACCACGTCGCCATGGCCGAGGTCGTAGTTGGCGCCGGCCACCGGCACGCGCAAATCGGCCTTGTCGCCGGGCACGCCGAGGTTGCCGGAGGCCAGCTCCTTGGCGAAGGCGGGGGCGGCGTTGTCGAGCGAGACGCGGTCCTGCGGGCGCTTCGGGCCGGCCATGGACGGCACCACCGTCGCCATGTCCAGCTCCAGCGTGTCGGTGAACACCGGCTCCGGCATGCTGGCGTCGGCGAACATGCCCTGCGCCTTGTAGTACTCGCGCACCAGGTTGATGCGGTGCTCGTCGCGCCCCGAAAGGCGCAGGTAGTCCAGCGTCACCTCGTCGACCGGGAAGATGCCGCAGGTGGCGCCGTATTCCGGGGCCATGTTGCCGATGGTCGCGCGGTCCGCCAGCGCCATGTCGGCGAGGCCCGGGCCGTAGAACTCGACGAACTTGCCGACGACGCCCTTCTTGCGCAGCATCTGCGTCACCGTCAGCACCAGGTCGGTGGCGGTCACGCCCTCGCGCAGCTTGCCGTGCAGGCGGAAGCCGATGACGTCGGGGATCAGCATGGCGATGGGCTGGCCCAGCATGGCCGCCTCCGCCTCGATGCCGCCGACGCCCCAGCCCAGCACGCCGAGGCCGTTCACCATGGTGGTGTGGCTGTCGGTGCCGTAGCAGCTGTCGGGGTAGGCGAAGGTGTCGTCGCCGTCGGTGGCGGTCCAGACGCCCTGCGCCAGGTATTCCAGGTTCACCTGGTGGCAGATGCCGGTGCCGGGGGGGACGACGCGGAAGTTGTTGAACGCCTCCTGGCCCCAGCGCAGGAACTCGTAGCGCTCGCCATTGCGCTCGAACTCGATGTCGACGTTCTTCTGCAGCGAGGAGGCGCTGCCGGAGACGTCCACCATCACCGAGTGGTCGATGACCAGATCGACGGGAACCAGGGGGTTCACGCGCTTCGGGTCGCCGCCGAGCTTGGTGATGCCGTCGCGCATCGCGGCGAGGTCGACCACGGCGGGCACGCCGGTGAAGTCCTGCATCAGGATGCGGGCGGGGCGGAAGGGCACTTCCTTCTCGCTGCGGCCTTCCTTCACCCACTCGGCCACCGCCTCGGCGTCCTTCACCGAGTAGCTGCGGCCATCCTCGAAGCGGAGGATGTTCTCCAGCAGGACCTTCAGGCTGAAGGGCAGGCGGCTGACATCGCCGATGCTCTTCGCCGCCTCGGGCAGGCTGAAGTAGTGGTAAACCTTGCCGTCCACCGTCAGGGAGCGACGCGCCTTCAGGCTATCCTGCCCGATCATCCGCATGGTCCGGGGTCCCCTCAATATTTGCTGCGAACGCTGCCGCTTATTACACGGGGAGCGGCCACGGTCCATCGGCGGGCGGGGGTGTGAGGTGCCGTGCTGGAAGCGAATGCGTTGGCGGTGGAGCGGGGCGGGCGGGTGGTGTTCGCCGGCCTGTCCTTCAACCTGGAGGCGGGGCAGGCCCTGGTGCTGACCGGCGCCAACGGCGCGGGCAAGTCCACCCTGCTGCGCGCCCTGGCCGGGCTGGTGCCGCTGGCCGAGGGCAGCCTGCGCTGGAGCGGCGCCGCGGCCCTGGCCGAGGGCCCCGAGTCGCGGCTGCGCTACCTGGCCCATGCCGAGGCGCTGAAGCCCGGCCTCTCGGTGGCCGAGAACCTGCGCTTCTGGGCGCGCTGCTGGGGCGGCGCGGTGGAGCCGGCGCTGGAGGCGGTGGATCTCGCGCCGCTGGCCGGGCTGCCGGCGCGGCTGCTCTCGGCCGGGCAGCGGCGGCGGCTGGCGCTGGCCCGCCTCGCCCTGGCGCCCGTGCCGCTCTGGCTGCTGGACGAGCCGACGGTGGGGCTGGATGCCGCCGCCATCGCCCGCTTCGGCGCGCTGCTGGCGCGGCACCGCGCGGCGGGCGGCGCCGTGGTAGCCGCCACCCATGTGCCGCTGCCGCTGGACGGCGCCGGGGAACTGCGCCTGGAACAGCAGCCCTGGGGGCTGGAATGACCGCGCTGCTGCGGCGGGAATTGCTGCTCGCCTTCCGCCACCCGGCCGACACGCTGGCGGCCATGCTGTTCTTCCTGCTGGTGACGGCGCTGTTCCCCTTTGGCGTGGGGCCGGCGCCGGAGGCGCTGGCGCGGCTCGCCCCCGGCGCGCTGCTGGCCGCCGCCCTGCTCGCCGCCCTGCTGCCGCTGGACCGGCTGTTCGGCGCCGAAGCGGAGGACGGCTCGCTCGACCAGCTCCTGCTCAGCGGCCTCTCGGGCTTCGAGATCGCGCTGGCCAAGGCGCTGGCCCACTGGCTGACCACCGGCGCGCCGCTGCTGCTGGCCACCCCCATCGCCGCCGCCATGCTGAACCTGCCCGAGGCAGCCTGGGGCGTGGCGGTGCTGGTGCTGGGGCTGGCGACGCTGTTCCTCTCGCTGCTCGGCACGGCGGGGGCGGCGCTGACGCTGGGCGCCCGGCGCGGCGGCGTGCTGCTGCCGCTGCTGGTGCTGCCGCTCGCCATCCCGGCGATGATCTTCGGCGCGGCGGGCATCGAGGCGGCGGCGGGCGGGGTGGCGGTGCGGCCCTTCCTGCTGCTGCTGGGCGCGCTCACCGCCGCCGCCCTGCCGCTGGCGCCGCTCGCCGCCGCCGCCGCGCTGCGCGCCGAGTGAGGGGCGCCCTCAGCCCAGCGGCGCCGTCCGGAACAGCGACACGCGCAGCCCGCCATGCGGCACCGGCGGGCCGCCGGGCAGGAAGGGCAGCCCCGTCGCATGGGCGAGCTTCGGCTCGCTGGTGACGATCCCGACGCGCCAGCCCGTGAAGCGGCTCGTCAGCACCTGCCCCAGGGCGCGGTAGAGGGCCGCCAACTTCGCCTTGTCCCCGATGCGGGCACCATAGGGCGGGTTGACGATGACCAGCCCCGGCGGCCCCTCGGGCGGCACCGCCTCGCTGACCGTGCAGTGGCGGAACTCCGTGTGGTCGGCGACCCCGGCACGCCCGGCATTCGCGCGGCTCATGGCCACGGCGGCGGCGTCGCGGTCGCTGCCGTGGCAGCGGAAGGCCGGCACGCGCTCGCTCCGCACCGCGCGCATCCGCTGCCAGGCATCCTCGTCGAAGGTGGCGAGCTGCTCGAAGGCGAAGGCGCGGTGGCGGCCCGGGTTGAGCCGCGCCGCGATCTCCGCCGCCTCGATGACGAAGGTGCCGGAGCCGCACATCGGGTCCAGCACCGGCTCGGCGCCGTCATAGCCGCAGGCGCGCAGGAACAGCGCGGCGAGCGTCTCCCGCATCGGCGCCCGGTTGACCTCCGCCTTGTAGCCCCGCCTGTGCAGCAGCTCGCCCGAGGTGTCGACGCTGAGGGTGCAGAGGTCGTTCTCCAGCCGCGCCCGCACCACCACCGCCGCCTCCGGCGAGGGCGTCGCGCCCAGCGTCTCGCGGATGGCGGTCTCGATGCGCTGGGCCACGGCGTCGGAATGGTAGAGGCGGGAGCCGGCGCAGGAGGCCTCCACCCGGAACGGCACCTCCGGCCGCAGGACATCGGCCCAGGGCACCTGGCGCGCGCGGTCGTCGAGCTGCGCGAAATGCACGGCGCGGAAGGCGGCGAGCCGCGCCAGCACGCGGCTGGCGCCCCGCACCCAGAGATTGGCCCGCCACACCTCCGGCCAGCCGCCGCGCAGGGTGACGCCGCCCGGCACCACGCGGGGCTGCCGGAAGCCCTTGCCGCGCACCTCCTCGAACAGCGCGGGCTCCAGCCCGGGCACGGTCGCGAGGAAGATCTCGAAATCCTGGTCTCGCGCCGTCGCGCCGGACGCAGCCTTCACCGCAGCACCTTGGTTGTTCGGGTTGCCCGCGCCGGGCGGGAAAGGCGCTGCCTCATGGCAGGGATGGCGGGGGGATTCAACGGGCGGGCATCGGCCAGATGGAGGAGAGAAGGCCAGGGGAATGAATTCCCCTGGAACCCCTTCTTTTTTCTATCGGCCAGATTCGAAAACAGATCAGAAAAAAGAAGGGGGTTGGGGAATTCCTTCCCCAACCTACCCCCCTTCATGCCGCAGGGGCCGCGTCATCAGTTGCGTCACCGCGCCGGCCACGTCCGCCTCGCCCGCCAGCACGGCGGCCACGGCGGCGGCGATGGGCATCTCCACCCCCTCAGCATGGGCGCGGGCGAGCAGGGCCGGGGCGGTGGCCACGCCCTCCGTCACGCTGTTCCGCTCCGCCAGGATGTCTGCCAGCTGCCGGCCCTGGCCCAGGGCAAAGCCAAGCGAGAAATTGCGGCTGCCGGGGCCGGTGCAGGTCAGCAGCAGGTCGCCGAGGCCGGAGAGGCCGGCCACCGTCTCCGCCCGCCCGCCCAGCGCCAGGGCGAGCCGGCCGATCTCGGCGATGCCGCGCGTCACCAGCGCGGCGCGGGCATTCTCGCCCAGCCCGGCGCCCATCACCGCGCCCGCGGCGATGGCGATGACGTTCTTGGCCGCGCCCCCCACCTGCGCCCCCACCGCGTCATCCTGCCCGTAGAGGCGGAAGGCGGCGGTGGCGAGGCCCGCGATGGCCTGCTCGCGCAGAGCGGGTGGCAGCCCGGCCACCACGGCGGCGGCGGGCAGGCCGGCGGCTACCTCGGCAGCGAAGTTGGGGCCGGTGAGCACCCCCGCCGGCAGGCCGGGACGCACCAGGGCCAGCGTCTCCAGCGGCAGGCGATGCCCCTCGGCGGTGACGCCCTTGGCCGCCACTAGCACGGGGGGAAGCGCGGCGGGGAACCCTTCCAGCACGCGGGCCATGTGCTGCGCCGGCACCACCAGCAGGGCCAGCTCCGCCCCCGCCAGCGTGGCGGCCGGGTCGGCGGTGACGGCGATGGCCTCCGGCAGGCGGTGGCCGGGCAGGTGGGCGGCGTTCTCGCGCGCCGCCTGCATGACCGCGGCGCGGGCGGGGTCGCGCGCCCAGAGCGTGACGGCGGCCCCCGCGCGCGCGGCCTGGATGGCCAGCGCGGTACCCCAGGCCCCGGCGCCGATCACGGCGATGCGGCGCATGCTCATTCCTCGGCGATGCGGGTGACGGAGCAGCCCTGGCCCGGCTCGCCCTCGCCCAGATGCTCCAGCAATGCTTCGAGGATGGCGCGGGCCTCCTCCTCGAAGCGCCAGGGCGGGTTGACCACCACCAGGCCGCAGCCGTTCAGCCGCTGCGGGTCGGTTGGCTCGCGCAGCCACAGCTCGCAGGCCAGGATGTCGCGCACCCCGCTCTCGGCCAGCGCCGTGTGGAAGGCACGCACCGGCGCACGGTGCTTGATGGGATACCAATGCGCCTGCACCCCGGCGCGGAAGCGGTGCGCCACCAGGGCCAGCCCTTCCGCCATGCGCTCGAACTCGCCCTCCACCTCGAAGGGCGGGTCCACCAGCACCAGCCCGCGCTTCTCGGCGAAGGGGGTGAGGCCGGTCAGCGCCTCCCAGGCGTCGCGCTTGTGCACGGCGGTCTGCGGGTCGCCGCGGAACAGGGTGCGAAGGGTCGCGTGGTCCTCCTCGTGCAGCTCGCACAGCACGAGGCGGTCATTGGGCCGCAGCATCATCCGCACCAGCGAGGGGCTGCCGGGGTAGCGCGGCGGGAAGCCGGCGTTGCGCACCAGCGCCAGCCAGTCGGCCAGCGGCCCCTCGGTGAGGCCGAGCAGCCGGCCGACGCCGCGCCGCCACTCCCCCGTGCGCTCCGCCTCGGAGCCGGAGAGGTCGTAGGCGCCGATGCCGGCATGGGTGTCGAGCACCCGGAAGGGCTTGTCCTTGGCGGCGAGGCGGCGGATCAGCAGGACCAGCAGGGCATGCTTCATGCAGTCGGCGAAGTTGCCGGCGTGGAAGGCGTGGCGGTAGTTCACGCGGCGCGCTCCCCGGTCGGTTCCGCCGAGAGCTCGGCCAGCGGCCAGCGCGGGCGCGGGGCGAAGTCCAGCGGCTCGGTGAGGCCGGCGCGCAGCCGCTCGATGCCGGCCCAGGCGATCATCACCGCATTGTCCGTGCAGAGCCGGATGGGCGGCGCCACCAGCGGCAGCCCGGCGCGCGCCGCCTCGGCCGAGAGCGCGGCGCGCACCCCCTGGTTGGCCGCCACGCCGCCGGCCACCACCATGGCGGTGGCACCGGGAAGCATGGCCAGGGCGTTGCGCGCCCGGTCCGCCAGCACGGCGGCGACCACGCGCTGGAAGGCGGCGGCGAGGTCGGCACGGTCCTGCTCCGTCTCCAGCTTCGGCACCATCTGCGCCACGGCGGTCTTCAGGCCGCTGAAGGAAAAATCGCAGCCGGGGCGGCCGAGCATCGGGCGGGGCAGGGGGTAGCGCATCGGGTCGCCGCTGGCGGCCAGCTTCTCCAGCGCCGGGCCGCCGGGCCAGGGCAGGCCCATCAGCTTGGCCGATTTGTCGAAGGCCTCGCCCACCGCGTCGTCCAGCGTGGAGCCGAGGCGGCGGTAGCGGCCGAGACCCTCCACCGCCACGCACTGGCAATGCCCGCCGGAGAGCAGCAGCAGCAGGTAGGGGAATTCCACCCCGCCCTCGACGACACCCGGAAGCCGCGCCGTCAGCGCATGCCCCTCCAGGTGGTTCACCGCCACGAAGGGCAGGCCGTGGGCGATCGCCATGCCCTTGCCGAAGCTGGCGCCGACGATCAGCCCGCCGATCAGCCCCGGACCCGCCGTGGCGGCGATGCCGCCCAGATCGGCCGGCGCCACGCCCGCCTGGCCCATCACCTGCGCCGCCAGGGCCGGGAGATGGGCGAGATGGGCACGCGCCGCGATCTCGGGCACCACGCCGCCGAAGGGGGTGTGCTCGGCCAGCTGGCTGCGCACCGCTTCCGCCAGGATGGTGCCGTCCGGTGCCAGGATCGCGGCGGCGGTCTCGTCGCAACTCGCCTCCAAACCCAGGACCGGACCTCTGATAGGCGCCGATTGCATCCGTTCTTGCCTTCCCCAATGCCGGGCGGTGGTTCTATGACGCCCGCATGTCCCTTGCCCACCCCGTCCTGCCGTCTGCCGCGGTGGGCGCTTCCGCTTATGCCCGCGTCGCCGCCCCGGCCGATACCCGGATGGGCGGCGGCCTCCCGGCGGGTTCCCACCCCGGTGCCGCGCCCCCGCCGGGCCATGTGCCGGGCCATGCGCCTGGAACGCTGCGCCAGGGCGCGCCGGTGAAGCCGCATGCGCGGCGGCCGCTGCCGCTGCGCGTCGGCACCCGCGGCTCGCCGCTGGCGCTGTGGCAGACCCGCACCTTCCTCGACCTGCTGCTGCGCTTCTGCCCCGTGCTGCGCAACGCCAAGGCCTTCGAGGAGCATGTCATCACCACCTCGGGCGACCGCATCCAGGACAAGCGCCTGGCGGATATCGGCGGCAAGGGCCTCTTCGCCAAGGAGATCCACGAGGCGCTGCTGGACGGGCGGATCGATTTCGCCGTGCACAGCCTGAAGGACCTGGAGACCGAGCTGCCCCCCGGCATCGTGCTGGCCTGCACGCTGAAGCGCGAGGATGCGCGGGACACGCTGATCCTCGGGCCCAACTGCCCGGCCGTCGATGCTGCCGACCCCTATGCGGCGCTGCCCACGGGCGCGCGCATCGGCACCGCCAGCCTGCGCCGCCAGGCGCAGCTGCTGCACGCGCGGCCCGACCTGCAGGTGCAGATGATCCGCGGCAATGTCGGCTCGCGCCTGGCCAAGCTCGCCGCCGGCGAGGCCGATGCCACGCTGCTGGCGCTTGCCGGGCTGAAGCGGCTGGAGATGGCCGACCGCGCCTCCGTGGTGCTGGACGCCGAGGCGATGGTGCCGGCCGCCGGCCAGGGCATCGTCGGCATCACCGTGCGCGCGGCGGATGAGGAGCTGCACGAGCTGCTCTCCGGCATCGAGGACCGATCCGCGCGCGCCGTGTCCCGTGCCGAGCGGGCGCTGCTGGCGGCGCTCGACGGCTCCTGCCGCACGCCGATCGGCGGCCATGCGCGGCTGCTGCCGAATGGCGAGCTGCACCTGACCGGGCTGGTGGCGCGCCCCGATGGCAGCTTCCTGCTCAAGCGCAGCATCCACGGCGCCGCCGCCGATGCCGGGCGGCTGGGCCGCGAGCTGGGCGAGGGGCTGCGCGCCGACAGCCCCGCCGACATCTTCATCGGCTAGCCCCGTGCGGGAGGCGCCCGCCATCCTGGTGACGCGGCCGGAGCCCGGCTGCGCCGAGACCGCCGCCGCCGTGGCGGCGCTGGGCTGGCGCCCGCTGGCGGCGCCTGCCCTGGTGCTGGCCCCGCTGCCGCCGCCCGCCCTGCTGCTGCCCGCCGGGAGCGGCCGCCCCGCCCAGGCCACCCTGCTGCCGAGCCGCGCCATCGCCCGCGCCCTGGCCGGCTGGCCGGAGAAGGACCGCCTCCTGGCCCGCCCCGTGCTGGCGGTGGGCGACGGCACGGCCGAGGAGGCCCGCCGCGCCGGCTTCCGCCAGGTCGAGGCGGCCGCCGGCGATGCCGATTCGCTGGCGCGGCTGGCGGTGGCGCGGCTGGACCCGCGGGCCGGCCCGCTGCTGCTGGCGGTGGGGCCGCGCTGCGGCGCCGCGCTGGCGGCGGCCTTGCGCGCCGCGGGCTTCGCCGTGCGGCGGCGCGTCGTCTAC
>NZ_JBHSCH010000077.1:0-18157 GCF_042651065.1 Teichococcus aestuarii | reverse complement strand
CTTCCTGGTGCGCGAGGCGCTGCGCGGCGCCGGGCTGGCGGCGCAGCCGGCGGCGGTGCTGCTGGGTGGCCTGCTGTTCCACACGGCGGTGACGCGACTCGCCCCCGCCGAGGCCACGCCCCACCCCGCCACGCCACGCCGCGTCTTCGCCGCCACCCTGCTGGGCGGCGCCTTCGTCGAGAGCGTCACGGGCTTCGCAGTGGGCGGCGTCTTCGCCCTCGCCACGCTGCGGCGCATGGGGCTTTCCGGCGCGCCGGCGGGCGCGCTGGCGCTGCTGGCGCTGGTGCTGGTGCCCTGGGGCGGCCTCGGCCCCGGCACGGCGCTGGGCGCGGCGCTGATCGGCCAGCCGGCGCAGGCGGTGGCGCTGGCCACTGCCTGGCCCAGCGCGCTGTGGATGCTCTGCCTGGCGCCGGTGCTGTGGCGCGTCTCGGCCGCCGCCGGCGTGCCGGTGCCGGGGCCGGAGCGGCTGCGGCAGATGGGGCTGATGGCGGTGGTGGCGGCGCTGCTGCTGGCCGCCAACCTCGCCCTGCCCTTCGAGGCGGCGGGCATCATCGCCACCGGCCTGCCGCTGCTCTGGGTGCTGTGGCGGCTGGAGCCGCCGCAGGGCGTCGCGGGCTGGCGGCGCGCGGCGCGGGCGCTGGCACCCTGGGCGGGGCTGACGCTGGCGCTGCTGCTGGCGCGCTCCTGGCAGGGGGCGCCATCCATCCGCCCCTTCCCCGACCTGCCGGCGTTGCCGCTGACGCATGTGGCGGTGGTGCTGTGGTGCGTCTCGGCCCTGCTGCTGGCGCTGCGCGCGCCGGGGGCGCGGCCGGCGGCCTGGGGCGCGCTGCTGCGGGCGCGGCGCCCGGCGCTGGCCATGCTGCTCTACGTGCTGCTCGGCCGGCTGCTGGCGGGGGCGGGGGTGGCGGCGGCGCTGGCGCAGGCGGCGGCCGGGGCGCTCGGGCCCTTCGCGGCCTATGCGCTGCCGCCGCTCGGGCTGGTCTCGGGGCTGGTCACCGGCAGCAATGTCGGCTCCAACGCCGCGCTGATGCCGGTGCAGGTGGCGCTGGGGCAGGCCGCCGGGCTCACCCCCGTGCAGGCCGCCGGGCTGCACAACTTCGCCGGCGCGGCCGGCGCCGGGATGAGCTTCGCCGTCACCGCCATGATCGCGGCCCTGCTGGCCGATGGCACGCGGCCGGCGCGCTTCTGGCGGCTGCTGTCGCCGGCCCTGGTGGCGGTGCTGCTGATCGGCTGGGGGATGCTGTGGCTGGAGGCCGGCGCGGGGAGAGGGTAGGCCCCTCCCCGCCCTGCCTCACGCCCAGCCGGGGCGGCGCTTCTCGCGGAAGGCGGCGAGGCCCTCCCGCCCCTCGGCCGAGGCGCGCTGCATCCAGGATTCGGTGGCCAGCTGCGCCATCTCGCGCGGCGAGAGGGCCAGCCCGTTCGCCTCCAGCAGCGAGCGCTTGGTCACGGCGATGGCGCCGGGGGCGGAGAGCATCGTCTCGGCCAGGATCTCCTCCAGCCGCGCCTCGATCACCTCCGCCTCGTGCACCTCGTGCACCAGCCCGATGCGCAGCGCCTCGGCCGCGTCGAACCGCTCGCCGGTGATGGCGTAGCGCCGCGCCTGGCGCAGCCCCATGGCGTGCACCATGTGCGTCGAGATCGGCGTCGGCGCCACGCCGACGCGCACCTCGCTCAGCCCGAACAGGGCGGCCGGTGTCGCCAGCGCCACGTCGACGCAGCACACCACGCCGCAGCCGCCGCCGAAGCACGCCCCCTGCACCACGGCGAAGGTGGGGCGCGGGAACTCGTTGAGCCGCGCCATCGCCTCGGTGGTGGCCATGGAGGCGGCGAAGGCCTGCTCCGGCGTGGCGCCGGCGGCCTCGCTCAGCCAGTCGATGTCGGCGCCGGCCTGGAAGTGGCGCCCCGCGCCGCGGATCACCAGCGCCCGCAGCGCGGCATCCCGGCCGAGCTGCTCCAGCCCGTCGGTCAGCGCCGCCAGCAGCGCGCCATTGTAGGCGTTGCCGCGCTGCGGGCGGTTCAGCGTGACGGTGGCGACGCCGCGCGCATCGACCTCCAGCAGCACCGGTTCCTCGGACATGCCCTGTCTCCTTCCCTGGATGTGTTCGGCGCATCCTGCCACGCGGCGGCGGCCCCGGCGAATTCCGCCTGCGCGCGATCTGCTCTAGACCACGCCCTCAGGCACGGAATCGAGGAAGCCTCATGCAGACCCACGGCCACTGGATCGGCGGCAGGAGCATCGCCGCGGAGCGGCACATCCCCGTCATCAACCCCTCCGACGGGCACGCCTTCGCCCGGATCGCGCGCGGCGGGCAGGCCGAGATCGACGCCGCGGTGCGCGCGGCGCAGGCGGCGCTGGACGGCCCCTGGGGCCGCCTCTCCGCCACCGAGCGCGGCCGGCTGCTGACGCGGCTCGCCACGCTGATCGAGCGCGACGCCGAGGCGCTGGCCCAGGCCGAGAGCCGCGACGTCGGCAAGCCGATCCGCCAGGCCCGCGCCGACGCCACCGCCTGCGCCCGCTACTTCGAGTTCTACGGCTCCAGCGCCGACAAGATGCATGGCGACACCATCCCCTATGCCGACGGCATGACGGTGCTGACGGTGTGGGAGCCGCATGGCGTCACCGGCCACATCGTGCCGTGGAACTACCCGATGCAGATCGTCGGCCGCTCGGTCGGCGCGGCGCTGGCCATGGGCAATGCCTGCGTGCTGAAGCCGGCCGAGGACGCCTCCCTCTCCTCGCTGATGCTGGCCGAGCTGGCGGCGGAGGCAGGCTTCCCCGAAGGGGTGTGGAACGTCGTCACCGGCCTCGGCGAGGAAGCCGGCGCGGCGCTGACGGCGCATCCCGGCATTTCCCACGTCTCCTTCACCGGTAGCCCGGAGGTGGGCACGCTGGTGCAGGCGGCGGCGGCGCGGAACACCATCCCCGTCACGCTGGAGCTGGGCGGCAAGAGCCCGCAACTTGTGTTCCAGGACGCCGACCTCGACACGGCGGCGGCGACGGTGATGAACGGCATCATCCAGAATGCCGGCCAGACCTGCTCGGCCGGCTCCCGCGTGCTGGTGCAGGCCGGCATTTTCGACCGCTTCGTGGCCGACCTCGCCGGACGCTTCGGCCGCCTGGAGGCCGGCCCCGCTGAGCGCGACCTCGACCTCGGCCCGGTGGTGAACGCCGACCAGCAGAAGCGCGTCAACGGCTTCCTCGACTTCGCGCGCAATGATGGCCTGAACCTCGCCGGCCAGGGCCGCATCGCCTCCAACGCGCCGGAGGGCGGCTACTACGTGCAGCCCACCCTGCTGGCCGACGTGGCCCCCACCCACCGGCTGGCCCAGGAGGAGGTGTTCGGCCCCGTGCTGACCGCCATCCGCTTCACCGACGAGGCGGAGGCGCTGGCCATCGCCAACGGCACCCAGTTCGGCCTGGTGGCGGGGGTGTGGACGGCCGATATCGGCCGCGCCATGCGGCTCTCGCGCGGCATCAAGGTCGGGCAGGTCTTCGTCAACAACTACGGCGCGGGCGGCGGCGTGGAGCTGCCCTTCGGCGGCGTGAAGCGCAGCGGGCATGGCCGCGAGAAGGGCTTCGCGGCGCTGGCCGGCTTCGCCTCGCTCAAGACCATCGCCATCCGGCACGGCTGAGGCGGCGGGCGTGGCGCGCACCGCCCTGGTCTATCTCGCCGCCGCGCTGGCGGAGATCGGGGGGTGCTACGCGCTGTGGATGGTGCTGCGGCTGGGGCGCTCCGGCTGGTGGCTGCTGCCGGGGCTGGCCAGCCTGGCGCTGTTCGGCGCGCTGCTCACCCTGGTGGAGAGCAGCGCCGCCGGCCGCGCCTTCGCCGCCTATGGGGGCGTCTACATCGCCGCCTCGCTGGGCTGGATGTGGGCGGTGGAGGGGGCGCGGCCGGACCGGTGGGACATGGCGGGCGCGGCGCTCTGCCTGGCCGGCGCGGCGGTCATCCTGCTCGCGCCGCGCGGCGCCTGAGGCGCGGAACCCGCGGCCCCCTGCGCCGTTCTCCCTGAGGTCAACCCAGGAGGACCGGATATGGCCGAGCCGAACAAGCCCGCCGACGAGAAGAGCCAGGACCCCAAGCCCGGCCAGCAGCCGGTGGACGAGAAGACCCAGGAAGACGCCGCCAAGGAGCGCGAGAAGACGGGCGGCTACCAGTAGCCCCGCCCGGGCGGCGCGGCCTTCAGCCCGCGCCGCCCAGCCGCGCCAGCCGCAGCGCGATCAGCAGCGCCGCCAGCAGCGCCACCCCCACCAGCGCAGCCACCCCGGCCCAGCCCGCCGCCGCCCAGGCGAGGCCGCCCGAGGCGCCCATGATGCTGGCCCCCATGTAGTAGGCGAAGAGGTAGAGGGAGGAAGCCTGTGCCTTCGCCGCACCGGCGCGCTGCCCCACCCACGCGCTGGCCAGCGCGTGCGAGCCAAAGAAGCCGAAGGTGAGCAGCGCCAGCCCCAGCACCAGCAGCGGCAGGCTCGCCGCCAGGGTGAGCGCCAGCCCGGCCAGCATGGCCAGCACCGTCAGCCACAGCACCCGCCGCCGCCCGAACCGGTCCGACAGCCCGCCGACGAAGGCCGAGCTGCCGATGCCCACCAGGTAGACGCTGAACACCAGCGCCACGAGTCCGTGCGGCAAGCCGAAGGGCGGCGCCAGCAGCCGGAAGCCGACATAGTTGTAGACGGTGACGAAGCTGCCCATGAACAGGAAGCCCAGCGCGAACAGCCAGCGCAGCCCCGGGTCACGCAGATGCGCGGCGAAATTGGCCGCCAGCCCGCCCCAGGCCAGCGGCCGCGGGTGGAAGTGCCGCGAGGGCGGCAGGCTGCGCCAGAACACCAGGGCCGAGGCCAGCCCCAGCAGCCCGATGACGCCCACCGAGCCGCGCCAGCCCCCCGCCTCCAGCAGCAGCCCGGAGACGACGCGCCCGGCCATGCCGCCCATCGCCGTGCCGCTGATGTAGAGGCCCATGGCATAGCCGCTGGAGCGGGGGTGCAGCTCCTCGGTGATGTAGGCCATGGCCACCGCCGGCAGGCCGCTGAGCGCGATGCCGAGCAGGGCGCGCAGCAGCAGGAAGCTCTCCCAGCCCGGCGCGAAGGCGGCGGCGATGGTCAGCAGCGCCGAGGCCAGCACCGAGACCAGCATCACCGGCTTGCGCCCCAGCGCCTCGGAGGCGGCGCTGGCCAGCAGCATGCACACCGCCATCACCGCCGTGGGCAGGGAGAGCGCCAGGCTGCTCGCCGCCGGGCTGATGGAGAAGGCTTCCGCGAAGGCCGGCAGCAGCGGCTGGGCGCAGTAGAGCAGCGCGAAGGTGGCGAAGCCGGCGCAGATGAAGGCCAGGTTGGTGCGGCGGAAGGCCGGCGTGCCGCGCTCGATATAGGGCGCCTCGTCGGCGGCAGGCTGGGTCATGAAGCGGTCCGGGCGATGGACCGCGCAACATGCGGCATGCCGGGGGCCCGGTCACCGCCTGTCCCCGCACCGTGAGAACGGTTGCGTCGCAACACATTGAAACCGGCCTGTGCCTCCCCTAGAAGTGACGCCACAGGCGGCGCGGGCCGAACCGCGCCGTGGGAGGACATGACGCCATGAGCATGCTGCGCCGCCACGCGCTGGCCTTCGGGATGGCCGCCGGCTTCACCGCCATCCTGGCCGCTGGCCCCGCCCGCGCCCAGACCGAGATCACCGTCCAGCACCCGCTGCCCACCGCCAACAGCCACTACGGCGCGGGCGCGACGGCCTTCAAGGAGACGCTGGAGAAGCTCTCCAACGGCAAGTACCGCGTCACCATCCAGCGCAACGACAATGAGCGCGAGATGATCGAGAGCGTGCAGATCGGCACGCTGGACTTCACCATCACCTCCACCGGCCCGGTCGGCAATTTCGTGCCGGAGGTGCGGACGGTGGACGTGCCCTTCCTGTTCCGCGACTACGCCCATGCGCGCGGCGCGCTGGATTCCGCCATCGGGCAGGAGATCCTGGCGAAGTTCCAGGCGCGCGGGCTGGTCGGCGTGATGTGGATGGAGAACGGCTTCCGCCACCTGACCAACAGCCGCCGCGAGGTGAGCACGCCTGCCGACATCCGCGGCCTGAAGGTGCGCACCATGGAGAACCAGGTGCATATGCGCGCCTTCTCCACCCTCGGCGCGCTGCCCACGCCGATGGCCTTCTCCGAGCTGATCCCGGCGCTGCAGCAGGGCACGGTCGATGGCCAGGAGAACCCCATCCCCGTCATCGTCGCCAACAACATCAACCAGGTGCAGAAGTACCTGACGCTGACCGGCCACGTCTACTCGCCGGCGCTGCTGATCGGCTCCCCCGCCCTGTGGGGCCGGCTGAGCGCGGCGGAGAAGACGATGTTCATGGAGGCCGCCAAGGCCGGGCGCGACGCCAACCGCGCCAAGGTGACGGCCGACGAGCAGAGCGGCGTGGACGAACTGCGCCGCCGCGGCATGACCGTCGTCACCAGCGTCGATACCGCGCAGTTCCAGACGGCGCTGGCGGCCGCCTTCGCGCAGTACGAGAAGGAGCTGGACGGCAAGCTGCTGGCCCGCCTGCGCGACTGGAAGCCGGCCCAGTAAGCACGCCGGCCAAGCAACCCGGCCACCCCCCCCGGCCAGGCCCGCCGCGCCGCCCGCTCCATGCGGGCGGCGTCCCGCTTCTCCCGGCAAGCCTCTCAGGATCTCCGACCCATGCCGACCACGCACCGGGCCGCCGCGCGGCGCAACCGCCCATGAACACCGTGCCGCTGCTCGTCATCGGCGTGGCCAGCCTGCTCGGCACGCTGCTGGCGCTCTGGATCGGCGCCCGCGCCGAGCCGGCGCGCCGCGCCATCCTCGGGCTTGACCGGGTGGCAACGGAGCTCGCCGCCGTGGCGGCCTGCCTCGCCCTGGCCGTGGCCTGCTTCGCCGGGCTCTGGCAGGTGATCGCCCGCTTCGCCACCGAGACGCCCTCGGTCTGGAGCGAGGCGCTGGTGCGCACCGCGCTGATCTGGATGGCCATGCTCGGCCTGGCCGTGGCGCTGCGCGCGGGGGCGCTCGTCTCCATCGACATGGCGCACCGCTACAGCCGCGGCGGCCTCCGGCGCGGCCTGGAGGCGGCCTCGCTGGCCTCCAGCCTCTCGCTGATGGGCGTGCTGTTCTGGTTCGGCTGGAGCATGGCGCAGCGCGTGAAGTTCCAGGAGATGGCGGGGCTCGAGGTCTCGATGTCCTGGGGCTACGCCGCCATCCCGCTCGGTGCGCTCTTCGCCATGCTGGGCGCGCTCGGCAATTTCCTCGACCGCCGCTCGGCCGAGCTGGAGGCCGCGGTATGACCGGCGCCATGATAACCGTGATGCTGGTGGGCTTCGCCGCCGGCATCCCCGTCGCCGTCGCCATCGGGCTGGCCGCCATCCTCGGCATCGAGGGCTGGACGCGCTTCCCGATGATCGTCGCGGCGCAGCAGATCTTCGTGGCGCTGGACAAGTTCCCGCTCGCCGCCATCCCCTTCTTCATCCTGGCGGGCAATTTGATGGATGTGGGCGGCATCAGCCGCCGCCTCGTCGAGTTCGCCAAATCCATGGTGGGCGGGGTGCAGGGCGGGCTGCCGGCCACCTGCGTCATCACCTGCATGATCTTCGCCGCCATCAGCGGCTCCTCGGTGGCCACCACCTTCGCCATCGGCACCATCATGATCCCGGCGCTGGTCAAGCACGGCTACCCGGTGGGCTTCGCGGCGGCGCTGCAGGCCACGGCGGCCGAGCTCGGCGTCATCATCCCCCCCTCCATCCCGATGATCCTCTACGGCGTGACCACCCAGGTCTCGATCCCCGAGCTGTTCATCGCCGGCTTCGTGCCGGGGGCGCTGGTCGCCGGCGCGCTGATCGCCACCGTGCTGGTGTGGTGCCGCATCAAGGGCTGGGGCAAGCAGGATGGCGACGGGCGCCTGCCCTTCCTGGCCGCGCTGCGCCAGGCGGGCTTCGCGCTGCTGATGCCGGTGGTGGTGCTCGGCGGCATCTATGGCGGCGTGACGACGCCGACCGAGGCCAGCGTTATCGCCGTGTTCTACGCCATCCTCGTCGGCATGTTCCTCCACCGCGAGCTGTCCTGGCGGGACCTCTACCCGATCTTCCGCAAGTCGGTGATCTCCTCGGCGGTGATCATGTTCATCATCGCCTGCGCCGCGTTGTTCTCCTACCTGCTGAACCGCCAGGGCGTGCCGGACGCCGCCGCCGCCTGGCTGGTGGAGACCTTCGACGGCGCCGGAAGCTTCCTGTTCGGCGCCAACATCTTCCTGTTCGTCGTCGGCATGTTCGTCGAGACCAGCGCCAGCATCATCGTGCTCGCGCCGATCCTGGCCGACGCGGCGCAGCGCTTCGGCATCGACGGGGTGCATTTCGGCACCATCATGGTGGTGAACCTGGCGCTCGGCATGATCACGCCGCCCTTCGGCGTGAACCTCTTCGCCGCGGCGCAGGTGGCCGGCTGCGGCATCGAGACGATGATGCGCTATCTCTTCGTCTTCATCGCCGTCATCATCGCCTGCCTGATGCTGATCACCTATGTCCCGGCGCTGACCCTGGTGCTGCCGCACCTGATCTTCCGCTGATGCGCGCGCCCGCGCGGCCCGTCGCGCGGGGCCTCAGCCCCCGCGCCGCCCGCGCCCACCTCGCCGCCGACCCCGTGCTGGGGCCGGTGGTGCGGCAGGTGGGCGCCATGACCCTGAAGCCCATCCAGCGCGAGCCCTACGAGGCGCTGGTGCGCGCCATCGCCCACCAGCAGGTGCATGGCCGCGCCGCCGAGGCGATGCTGAACCGGCTGATCGCCCTCTTCCCCGGCCAGGACTTCCCGCACCCCGAAGGGGTGCTGGCCCTGCCGGAGGAGGGCCTGCGCGGCTGCGGCTTCTCCGGCGCGAAGTGCGCCGCCATCCGCGACATCGCGCTGAAGAGCGTGGGCGGGCTGGTGCCGACCCGCCGCGCCGCCGCCCGCCTGCCCGACGAGGAGCTGGTCGAGCGGCTGGTGGCGCTGCGCGGCGTCGGCCGCTGGACGGTGGAAATGCTGCTGATCTTCACCCTCGGCCGGCCGGACATCCTGCCGGTGGACGATTTCGGCGTGCGCGAGGGCTACCGCCTTGCCGCCGGCCTCGATGCCCAGCCGAAGCCGAAGGCCCTGGCCGAGATCGGGCTGGCCTGGGCACCCTACCGCTCCGCCGCCGCCTGGTATCTCTGGCGCGCGGCGGATCTCCACAAGGAAGGCAAGTTCAAGGCGCCCCAGGCGATTTGAAGAACCTTCTTTTTCTGAAGAAAAAGAAGCAAAAAGACTTTGTCAGTCTGATGCCGCGCTATCGGTCGGCGCACCGCAAACTGACAAAAGTTTTTTGGTTCTTTTTTCCAAAAAAGAACGTCTCCCTCAATCCGCCCGGATATTCGCCGCCCGGGCGATTTCCTTCCACCCGCTGATCTCGCGCGCAAGCCGCGCCGAGACCGCCTCCGGCCCCTCGAAGCGCACCAGCGAGCCGGCCTCGAAGGCGCGGCGGCGCAGCCCCTCCTCGGCCAGCGCCGTTTCCATGGCTTTTGAGAGTTGCGCCCGCACCTCGGCCGGCACCGCCTTCGGCGCATAGAGGGCGAACCAGACATTCAGCGGCAAATCGCGCAAGCCGCCTGCCTCGGTCAGCGAGGGAATCTCCGGCAGGCCGGGATGCCGCTCGTTGGAACTGACGCAGAGCGGCCGCACCCGCCCGTCCCGCACCAGCGCCACCAGGGGCGGCGGCGAGTTCATGTAGAACTGGATGCGGCCGGCGATCAGGTCGCTGATCGTCTCGCCGGTGCCGCGATAGGGTACGTGCAGCATGTCGATTCCGGCGCGGGACTTCAGCAGCTCGGTGCCCAGGTGGTGCATGGAGCCGTTGCCGGCCGAGGCATAGCTGAGCTTGCCCGGGTTGGCCTTGGCGTGGGCGATGAACTCCGGCAGCGTCTTCGCCGGCACCGAAGGGTGCACCACGAAGAGCTGCGGCGTGTCCGAGACCTGCCCGATCGGCACGAAATCCTCGGTGGTGCTGACGCTGCCCGTGCCGCCGATGGCGGCGCGCCCGGCCATGGTGCCGCAATAACCCATCAGCAGCGTGTGCCCGTCCGGCTGCGAGCGGGCCACATGCATCAGCCCGATCACGTCGTTGCCGCCGGGGCGGTTCTCCACCACCACGGGCTGGCCGAGGATCTGCGCCATCGGCTCGGCGATCAGCCGCGCCGCGTAATCGGTGCCGCCCCCGGCCGGGATCGGCACCACGATGCTGATCGGCCGGCTGGGGAATTTCCCCTGGGCGATGGCCGGCCGCGCGCCGCTCCAGGCCACCGCCGCCAAGCCCGCTGCACCCGCCAGCACGCCGCGCCGGCCGGCACCGTTTCCGTTGAATCCCGTCATCGCATTTTCCTCCCCCTGTGCGCCGGCTTATCCGCCGGTCGCGCTGTTATGGTGGCTATGGCATCGCCGCGGAGATGCCCCCATCGACGATGAGCTCCGTGCCGGTGATGTGCCTGGCCTCGTCGGAGGCCAGGAACAGCACGGCATGGGCGATGTCCCAGGCGTCGCCCATCTGGCCCATCGGCACCTGGGCGTTGCGCTTCGCGATGAGCTGCGCCGCGTCGTTGGCGCCGAGCTGGCGCACCAGCCGGTGCTCGACGAGCGGCGTGTGCATCAGCCCCGGCACCACCGTGTTGCAGCGTACCCCCTGCCGCGCCTGCTCCATGGCGACCGACTTGGTCAGCGCCACGATGCCGTATTTCGAGGCGCTGTAGGCGATGTGCGGCCGGTCCGCGCTCATCCGCAGCGCGGCGATGGAGGAGAGATTGACGATGGCCCCCTTCCCCCGGGCGCGCAGATGCGGCAGCGCGTGCTTGCAGCAGAGGAAGGCGCTGCGCAGGTTGAAGTCGATCTGCCGCTCCCAGTCCTCTTCGGAAAGGCTCTCGGCGCCGCCGGGGAAGGAGCCGCCGACATTGTTCACCAGGATGTCGATGCCGCCATAGGCGGTGACGCAGGCCTCCACCGCCTCGGCCACCTGGGCGGCGGCGGTGACGTCGGCCACATGCGCGGTGGCCTCGCCGCCCTCGGCGCGGATGATGGCCACCGTCTCCTCCGCCGCCTCGGCGCGGTTGTCGAGCGCGAAGACCCAGGCGCCCTGGCGCGCCATCAGCACCGCCGTGGCCTTGCCATTGCCCCAGCCCGGCCCGGCCGAGCCGGCGCCGGTCACGAAGGCCACCTTTCCATCCAGCCGCAACATGCTCAAAGCCCCCCGCTCAGGCGCGCACGGCGGCGCAGAGGCCGCCATCGACCAGGATTTCCGTCCCCGTGATGTATTTCGCCGCGTCCGAGGCCAGGAACAGCGCGGCCTCCGCCACGTCCCAGGCCTCGCCCATATGGCCCATCGGCACCTGGGCGTGGCGGCGGGCGTAGAAGGCGTCGCGGTCCAGCCCCGTCTCGCCGCTGGCGAACTGGCCGGCGAGCTTCTCGACGAGCGGCGTGTTCATCAGCCCCGGCAGCACGCAGTTGAGCCGCACGCCGCGCCGCGCATAGTCCACCGCCACCACGCGGCTGAACTGCACCAGCCCCGCCTTGGCCGCCGCGTAGCCCGCCTGCGGCTTGCCCGTGTAGCGGATGGCCGCCGTGGAGGCGATCGAGACCACCGCGCCCTTGCCCTGCGCCTCCATCAGCGGCAGCACCGCCTTGCAGCAGAGGAAGGCGCTCTTGAGGTTGACGTCGATCTGGCTGTCCCAGACCGCCTCCTCCATCGTCGCCGGGTCGCCCGGCAGGGAGAGGCCGACATTGTTCACCAGGATGTCCACCCGGCCGAGGCGGGCGACGCAATCGGCGACCAGCGCCTCCACCGTGGCGCGGTCCGTCACGTCGCCGGTGTCCACCAGCATCTCGCCGCCCTCGGCCCCGACGAGGCGCTGCGTCTCCGCCGCCGCCGCCGGGTCGCGGTCCACGCCATAGACGCGGGCGCCGGCGCGGGCGAAGGTGACGGCGATGGCCTTGCCATTGCCCCAGCCCGGCCCTTGCGAGCCGCAGCCGGTGACGAAGGCGACGCGCCCCTCCAGCGCCCTCACGCGGTGATGTCCGGCAGCGGGTCGCGCGCATCGACGCCCATCGCCTCCAGGAAGCGCGAGACCATGTTGTAGGCGCCGATGGTGGCCGTCAGCTCCACCAGGTCGCGCGCGTCGAGCCGCTGGCGCACCGCGGCGAAGACGGCGTCCGGCACATGGACCTCGCGGGTCATCGAATCGCAGTAGGCCAGCACGGCGCGCTGCGTGTCATCGAAGGCCCCGCTGCCCTGCCAGTCGGCCAGCGCGTCGAGCTGCGCCTGGGTCATGCCTTCCTTCAGGGCGATGGGAGCGTGCTGCTCCGCCTCGTAGGGCGCGCCGTTGAGATGGGCGATGCGCATGATCACCAGCTCCCGCAGCGCGCCCGGCAGCGTGCATTCATGGCGGATGGCGGTGAGGTAGCGCAGCCATCCCTCGGCCACCGGGCCGCTGTGCAGCAGCATGGCGTAGAGGTGCAGCAGGCTGCCCCGCTCGCGCACGATGCGCTCCACCAGCGGGCGCGTGGCGGGCGCGTTCGGGTCGGCATAGGGAATGCGGGCCAAGGGCGTTTCCTCATCCTGCGGGCCGGCCCTGGCGTCATCGGCGCTCTGCTGGCGGGGGCGGCCTGCGCGTTTCCTGGAACGGTTCTTGTTGGTCTCCGTCCACGGAACACCAGCGGGCCGCCGGGGTCAACCGGCCGCGCCCTTCAGCCCCCGGCCCTGCCTTCAGCCCAGGAAGGCGCCCAGCGCGGCGACGAAGCCTTCCGGCTTCTCGGCGTGCAGCCAGTGCCCCGCCCCCTTCACCGTGCCGAAGCGCGCGGCGGGGAACAGCGCGCGGAACAGCGGCCGGTGCTCGGGGCGGATGTAGTCGGAGTTCTCGCCGCCCAGCACCAGCGTCGGCCCTCCGAAGCGGGCGCCTTCCGGCAGCGGCGGCGCCGCCTCGATGGCGGGCAGCGCGGCGGCGATGGCATCGAGCCCGATGCGCCATTCCGGCGGCTTCGCGCCGAGGTCGAGGTTCTGCAGCAGGAAGCCGCGGACCCCGGCGGAGGGCACCGCCTCCGCGAGCGCCGCATCGGCCTCGCGCCGGCTCAGGCCGGGGTGGAGCGGCAGGGCCTGCATGGCCTCGGCATAGGGGCGGAAGGCGGGCGGGTAGGCCACCGGCGCGATGTCCGCCACCACCAGCCGCGCCACCGCCTCCGGCCGGGTCAGGGCGAGGGTCATCGCCACCTTGCCGCCCATCGAGTGGCCGAGCAGGTCCACCGGGCCGGTGCCGAGCGCCGCCAGGGTCTCGGCCACATCCTCCGCCAGCGCCGGGTAGTCCATCGCCGCATCGTGCGGCGACTGGCCGTGGTTGCGCAGGTCGAGGGCGACGACGCGGCGGCCCGCCGCCAGCATCTTCTGCACGCTGGCGAAGTTCTGCGCCTGGCCGAACAGCCCGTGCAGCAGCACCAGCGGCGCCCCCTCGCCCAGCTCGACCGCGCGCAGCCGCATGGCCTCTCCCCCTCAGCCGCGCGTGGCGACGATGACGCTGGCGGCGATCAGACCGCCGCCGATGATGACGTCCCACCCCACCGGCTCGCCCAGCCAGAGGGTGGAGATGACGACGCCGATGGCCGGCGCCAGCAGGAAGCCCACCGCCGCCACCGCCCCCGGCAGCCGGCGGCCCGCCTCGATCACCGCCCAGGTGCCGAGCGGCGCCACGATCCCGCCGATCAGCGCCGCGTGCCAGTAGGCGCCGGGGCCGATGCCGCCCTGCGGCTCGCGCAGCAGCGCCATCGGCAGCAGCACCATGCCGCCCAGCAGGAAGCACCAGGGCAGGTTCTCCAGCATGGTCTGGCGCGGCGGGAAGCGGCGCGTGGCGATGATGGCGCAGGACCAGAGCAGCGCCGCCAGCACCAGCATGCCGTGGCCCAGCAGCATGTCGGGGTCGCTCCAGTCCACCGCCCAGGGGCCGGCCAGCGCCGCCACCCCGGCGAGCCCCAGCCCCGCCGCCACCCAGCGCTGCGCCGAGACGGCCTCGCCCAGCAGCAGCACCGACATCGGCACCAGCCAGTAGATGGTGACGTTGGCCAGCACCGCGGTGCGCCCCGCCGGCACCAGCGCCACCGCCATGTGCGACAGGGCGAAGAAGCCGCCGAGCTGCAGGAAGCCCACCGCCAGCACCGCCGGCCAGTCCTGCCGCGCCGGCCAGCGCAGACGCCGCGTGGCGGCCAGCAGCAGGAACGCCACCAGCGCCCCCAGCAGGGTGCGCGACACCGCGAACCAGAGCGGCGTCGCGTCCGCCAGCGCCGCCTTGGTGACGGGCCAGGCCCCGCCGAACAGCGTGACCGCGATGAGGAGTAGGCGCAGATCGGCGAGGCGGAGCATACGCGCGGGCTACTCTGCGACGGTCAGCATGATCTTGCCGATATGCGCGCTGCTCTCCATCAGCGCGTGGGCCTCGCCGGCCTTGGCCAGCGGGAAGGTGGCATGGATCGCCGGCGCGCATTCGCCGCGGGCCAGCAGCGGCCACACCTTCTCCTCCAGCGCGCGGGCGATCTCGCCCTTCTCGGCGGTGGTGCGCGGGCGCATGGTGCTGCCCGTTACCGTCAGGCGCTTCACCATGATCGGGCGCAGATCGACCTTCTCCGCCTCGTGCCCGCTGAGGAAGGCGATGATCACCAGCCGCCCGTCCTTGGCCATGCAGCGCAGGTTGCGCTGGAAGTAGTCGGCGCCGACCATGTCGAGCAGCACGTCGACGCCGCGCCCGTCGGTCAGCCGCTTCACCTCGGCGGTGAAATCCTGCTCCTTGTAGTTGATGGCGGCGTCCGCGCCGAGCTTCAGCATCGCCGCGCACTTCTCCGCGCTGCCGGCGGTGGCCAGCACCCGGGCGCCGAACGCCTTGGCAAGCTGGATGGCGGTGACGCCGATGCCCGAGGTGCCGCCATGGATCAGCACCGTCTCGCCCGCGGCCAGCCGGCCATGGCCGAACAGGTTGGCCCAGACGGTGAAGTAGGTCTCCGGCAGGGCGGCGGCGCGCAGCGCGTCGAAGCCCGCCGGCCAGGGCAGCGTCTGCGCCTCGGGCGCGGTGCAGTACTCGGCATAGGCGCCGCCATTGGCCAGCGCGCAGACCCGGTCGCCCACCTTGTAGCGGCGCACCTCGGCGCCCACGGCCACCACCTCGCCGGCCAGCTCCAGCCCGGCGATGGGGCTGGCACCGGGCGGCGGCGGATACAGCCCCTTGCGCTGCTGCACGTCGGGCCGGTTCACGCCCACCGCCAGCACGCGCACCAGCACCTCGTCCGGCTTCGGTTGCGGCAGGGGGCCACGCGCCGGCACCAGCACCTCGGGACCGCCGCCCTCGCCATGGTCGATATAGGTCATCTCCGCGGGCAGAGTCGCCATGGTGTCGTTTCCTTACGCGTTTCGGTATGGCAGGCTCCGGAGGGTCGACGCACCGCCGCGTTCCGTCAAGCCAAGCACGAGCATGTCACATGATGCATCATGGCGGCCCCGCCCCGGCCGCGCCGGCCCCGCGCCGTGCCCTGCTGGCGTTGCTGGCCGCTCCTGCCGTGATCGGCCGTGCCGCGGCGCAGACGCGTGGCCCCCTCCCCGCCGGCCCGGAGTTGCGCATCGGCACGCTCTACCCCGCCTCCGGCCCGCTGGCGCTGCTGGGCGATGAGAGCTTCCGCGGGCTGGAGCTGGCGGTGGAGGCGCGCAACGAGGCGGGCGGCGTGTTCGGCCGGCCGCTGCGGCTGGTGAAGGCGGAGGCCAGCGACGCCCCCCAGGCCGCCGAGGCCGTGCGCCGCCTGACCGGCACGGAGCGCGTGGCGGCGGTGTTCGGCAGCGGCGTCTCGCCGCTCTCCTTCGCCGCCTCGCAGGTGGCGGAGCTGGCCGGCGTTCCCTATTTCGAGCTGGGCGCGGTGGCCGATTCGATCACCGCGCGCGGCTTCCGCTACCTGTTCCGCAGCTGCCCGCGCGGGCAGGACTTCGCCGCCCTGTCGCTGCGCGCCACGCGCTGGCTGCTGCCGCTGCTGTGGCGGATGCCGCTCTCCGGCCTGCGCCTGGCCATCCTGCACGAGGACGCGCTGCACGGGCAGAGCGTCGCCGCCGCGCAGGAGGCCGGGCTGCCGGCCGAGGCCACGCTGCTCGGGCGCTTCGCCTATGGGCCGGGGGGGCAGGACCTGCCGGGGCTGGTGCAGCGGCTGCGCGCCGCCGATGCGCAGCTCCTGCTGCACACCGGGCACGAGGCCGATGTCATGCTGCTGTTCCGCGCCATGAAGGAGGCCGGCTGGCGGCCGCGCATGGTGATCGGCGGCGGCGGCGCCTACAGCATGGTGGACACGGCGCGCAGCCTGGGCTCGGGCTTCGAGGGGGTGATGGTGGTGGATTTCCCGCCCTACGCCACCACCGGGCGCATGGGGGCCGATGCGCGGCAGCTCGCCGAGGCCTACCGCGCCAAGTACGGGCACGACCCGCGTTCCTGCCACAGCCTCGCCAACCATGCGGGGGCGCGCATCTTCCTCGACGCGCTGCACCGCGCCGGCTCGGCCGACAAGGAGAGGATCCGCGCCGCCGTGCTCGCCACCGCAATCGATGAGCGCGATGCGCCCTTCGGCTGGGGCGCGGCCTTCGACGAGACGGGGCAGAACCTGCGCGCCCAGCCGGTGCTGGCGCAGTGGCAGGCCGGGCAGGCGCAGGCCGTGTTCCCCGACAGCGCCGCGGCGGCGCTGCCGCGCGGCGAGATGGGATGAGACAGGCGCCGGGGAGGCCTGCCGCCCCGGCGCAGCCTCTCGTCAGTCGGCCTTGATGCCGGCTTCCTTGATGATCGGCTCCCACTTGGCGATCTCGTCGGTCAGCCACTTCCGGGTCGTCTCCGGTGTGGTGTCGCTGCGGGTCTGCATGGTCAGGTCGGCGAGGCGCGCCTTCACCGTGTCCATCGCCATCACCTGGTTGATGAGGGCGTTCATGCGGGTGACGACCGGCTCCGGCGTGCCGGCGGGCGCCAGCACCATGTGCCAGGTATAGGCCTCGTAGCCGGGCACGCCCGCTTCCTGGAAGGTCGGCATGTCGGGCAGCTGCGGGATGCGCTGCGCCGAGGAGATGGCCAGCCCCTTCACCTCGCCGCGCTGCACGAAGGGCAGCGCGCTGTTGGCGACGTCGAGCATCATCGTCACGGTGCCGTTCAGCAGGTCCGGCATCGCCGCCGCCGAGCCGCGGTAGGGCACATGGTTCACCTTCAGCCCGCCCGCCTGCTTCAGGAACAGCTCGCTGGCCAAGTGCAGCGCCGCGCCGTTGCCGGTGCTGGCATAGTCGTACTTGCCCGGGTCCTTCTTGAGGAGCGCGATCAGCTCCTGCAGCGAGTTCACCGGCACGTCCTTGTTCACCATCATCAGCATCGGGATGGTGCCGGCCAGCGCGACGGGGGTGAAATCCTTCACCGGGTCGAAGGGCAGCGTCGGGTAGATGGCGCGGATCGCCGCCTGGGCGATGGTGGTGTAGAGGAAGGTGTGGCCATCCTTCGCCGCCTTGGCCACCGCGTCGGCGCCCACCACGGTGCCGGCGCCGGTGCGGTTCTCGACGATGACGCGCTGCGGCAGCAGCTTGGACAGCTCATCGGCAATGAGGCGGGCGGGGATGTCGGTCGGACCGCCGGCGGAGAACGGCACCACGAGGCGGATGGGCTGGTTCGGCCAGTTGCCCTGGGCACGCGCCAGGCCGGGGACCAGGGCGGGCGCGGCCAGGGCGGCGCCCAGGCCCATCAGGTTCCGACGGTTCAGATGCATGTCTCGTTTCCCGGTTCCTAGAAGTGCGGCCTATATCGTGGCGCGGGGGGGCTCTCGTCCAGCCCCGATCAGCCCGCCGGGCGGGCGCCGAGCGGCGCCAGGAAGCCCGCCACGTCCTCGAGCACCGGCGCGCCGGCCAGCCCCAGGCCGCGCACCGGCCGCGCCAGCGCGCCGACGATGCCGACATGGCCGAGCCCCGGATAGAGCACCAGCCGCGCCCGCGCGCCCGGCCGCGCCGCCAGCTCGCGCGAGCGGTCGGGGCTCACCGTGTCGTCCGCCAGCCCGTGCAGCAGCAGCAGCGGCGGCGCGCCGCGCAGCGCCGCCTCCGGCGCCGGGGCCGCCGTGGCGCTGCCCGCCAGC
>NZ_JBHSCH010000076.1:0-19310 GCF_042651065.1 Teichococcus aestuarii | reverse complement strand
CGGATACTCTCACCACCGCGGGGTGGAGCAGCCCGGTAGCTCGTCAGGCTCATAACCTGAAGGTCACAGGTTCAAATCCTGTCCCCGCATCCAAAACACACAAAAAGCCACCCCAAAAGGGTGGCTTTCTGCGTTCGGTCTTCCCGAGACAAATCCGCAGGCGACAAAGTTCTTTCGCTTGTGCAGCATGCGCGCCATGCCGTCCTTCACCGAAGCCGGGCTGATCGCCCTCGCCGCCGCCGCCCGTGCCGCCAGCCGGGGCGATCCCTTCGCCAATCCGGTGCTGTCGGTCGCCCTGGCCCTGAGCCGGCAGCTGGACGAGGGCCAGGCCTCCCATGCGGATATGGCCGATGCGCTGCGGCAGATCGGCCGCGCCGCTTTCCTCGACCGCGCGCAACGCCTGGCACATGCCGCCGGCGCCGGGCTGGCGGGGGCGGATGCGGCGCTGGCCGGCCTCGCCACCCGCCTCGCTCGCCCCGATCCGGATGACAGCCCGGTGCCGCTGGCCACCTTCCGCGCCGCCTGCGAGCGGCCCCGCGCCGCCGCCGTCTTCACCGCCCACCCGACCTTCAGCCTGCCGCGGGAATCGACGCGGGCGCTGGCCCAGGCGGCGGGCGGCCTGCCGCTGCCCGATCCGCTGCCGCTCCGCCCCACCGCGCCCACCCTCACCGAGGAGTTCGAGCAGGCCGCCGCCGCCATCGCCAATGGCCGCGATGCGCTGGACCGGCTGGCCGCCGCCTTCCTCGGCACCGCCCGCGCCATCTGGCCGGACCGCTGGACACAGCTCAACCCGCGCCCCGTCATCCTGGCCTCCTGGGTGGGCTATGACACGGACGGCCGCACCGATATCGGCTGGCACGACACGCTGCGCCTGCGGCTGCGGATGAAGCGGCTGCAACTGGCCCGCCTCGCCGCCCAGATCGCCGCCCTGCCGGAGGATTGCACCGCCGCCCTGCGCGGCCGGCTGGAGGAGGCGCTGGCGGCGGTCGAGGCCCAGATCGAAGCCTGCCCTCCCACCGGTCCGGTGAAGCCGGAAGCGGCGCAGGCCTTCGCCCAGGCTCTCGTCGGGCAGCGGGAGGCCGCCCTCACCACGCCGCAGCCGCTGGTCGAGCTTTTCCCTGCCGCCATCGCCGCCGCGCCGGAGGAGCAGGCACGGCTTGCCCTCTGCGTCGCCCGGGCCGGGCTGGTGGCGCATGGGCTCTCCCTGGCACACACCCATGTGCGGCTGAACGCCGCCCAGCTGCACAACGCCGCGCGGCTGCGCTTCCCGCATCTCGGCAGCGGCCCGGAGGACCCGGCGCGCCGCCGCGCCCTCTTCGCCGCCATCAACACGGCGCTGGAGGAGGTCTCGGCCGAGCCGGTCGACATGGGCGGGCTGATGGCCGAGCAGGCCTCCGCCGCGCGGCTGATGATGACCGTGGCGCAGATCGCCAAGCATATCGACGCCAGCCAGCCCGTCCGCTTCCTCGTGGCCGAGACGGAGAGCGGCTACACCCTGCTCGCCGCCCTGCTGCTGGCGCGCCTTGCCGGCGTCGAGGACCATGTGGAGATCTCCCCCCTCTTCGAGACCGCCGAGGCGCTGGAGCGGCGCGGCGAGCGGGTGGTGGAGGAGGCGCTGCGCAGCCCGCACTGGCGGGCGCATCTGCGCCGGGTGGGGCGGCTCTGCCTGCAATTCGGCTACTCCGATTCCGGCCGCTATGTCGGCCAGGTCGCCGCCACCCACCTGATCGAGCGGCTGAAGCTGCGGGTGGTGGAACTGCTGGCGCGGCATGGGCTGCAGTCGCTGGAGGTCGTGCTGTTCGACACCCATGGCGAGGGCCTCGGCCGCGGTGGCCACCCCGACGGGCTGGCGGCGCGCTTCGACTACCTCGACCCGCCTGCCGTGCGCGCCGCCTTCGCCGCCCGTGGCATCCCGACGCGGGTGGAGACCTCCTTCCAGGGCGGCGACGGCTACCTGCTCTTCGGCACCCCCTCCCTGGCGCACGCCGCCGTGGCGCGCATCGCCGAGCACGCCTTCGCGCCGCTCCCCGGGGGCGAGCCGGACCCGGTCTATGCCGAGGGCGGCTTCGCCACCGACCTGTTCGCCGGGGCGCGGGCCGCCTTCAACGGGCTGGTCGAGGATCCGGGCTATGCCGCGTTGCTCGGCGCCTTCGGCCCGGCGCTGCTGGACCGCACCGGCAGCCGCCCCGCCAACCGGCAGAGCGACACGGGCGGCCCCGCCACCATCCGCCATCCGCGCGAGCTGCGCGCCATCCCGAACAACGCCGTCCTGCAGCAGCTCGGCTTTCCGGCCAATTTGATGCACGGCCTCGGCCATGGCGCGGTGCAGGAGACGGAGGCCTTCGCCGACCTGCTGCGCCGCAGCCCGCGCTTCGCCAACGCCCTGGCCTTCGCCCGCGCCGGCCTCGCCCTCTCGGATGCCGATGTGCTGCTGGGCTATGTGGCAAGCCTCGACCCCGCCACCTGGCTGGCCCGCGCCGCGCAGACCCGCCGCCCCGGCCGCGCCGCCGCCCTGCTGGCCGTGGCCACCGCCCTGGAGGAGCTGCGCCTGGGCGACCCCGCCCGCGCCGTGTTCCGCCGCCTGAAGGCGGACGACCTCGCCCTCCGCGCCGCCTGGCCGTCCGACCTGCCGATCCCGCCGGGGGCCATCGGCGGCGGCCCTGGCGTGCCGCGCATGAGCGACCGGCTCTTTGCCCTGCACGCGCTGCGCCTCTGCCTGATCCACCGCATCTGGCTGCTGGCGGTGGAGGTGCCGGATTTCTCGCCCCGCCACGGCCTCACGCGGGAAGGGCTGGTGCAGCGCCTGCTGCGGCTGGACGTGGAGGGCGCGGTCGCGCTGCTCGACCAGGTCTTCCCCATCGCCGACCCGCCCGGCGCCGAGCTGGACTTCGCCGAGCCGCCGGCGCCCCGGCATGGCGGCTATGGCCGCGAGCAGGAGGAGATCATCCGCCCGCTGCGCGAGCTGTTCGGCCTGGTGCGGGAGGTGAGCGCGGTGGTCTCGCTGGAATGCGGCGCCTTCGGCTGAGGCTGGCCCGCCCGGGCGGGACGGGCCTATCCTCCCCCCGCCGCCCTTCCGGGCGGAGGGAGACGAACGCATGGACGTGAACGGCACGCTGATCGCGCTGGTGGTGCTGGTGCTGCTGGCGGTTCTCACCGCCTTCAAAGGCATCCGCACCGTGCCGCAGGGCGAGGCCTGGACGGTGGAGCGCTTCGGCGCCTTCACCCGCGTCCTGCCGCCCGGGCTGAACCTGATCATCCCCTATATCGACGTCATCGGCCGCCGCATGAACGTGCAGGAGACGGTGCTCGACATCCCCGAGCAGGCCGTCATCACGCGGGACAACGCCAACGTCTCGGTCGATGGCGTCGTCTATTACCGCGTGATGGACCCGGAGAAGGCCGCCTACCAGGTGCAGAACCTGACCCAGGCGCTCACCGCCCTGGCCATGACCAACATCCGCGCCATCATCGGCGAGATGGACCTCGATGCCGCGCTCTCCTCGCGCGACAAGATCAACACCCACCTGCTCGGCGTGCTGGACGGCGCCACCGACCCCTGGGGCGCCAAGGTGACGCGCGTCGAGATCCGCAAGATCGAGCCGCCGGCCAACCTCGTCATCGCCATGAACACGCAGATGATCGCCGAGCGGGAGCGCCGCGCCACGGTGATGCGGGCGCAGGGCGAGCGGGAGGCGGCCATCGCCCGCGCCCAGGGCGAGAAGGAAGCCCAGGTGCTGGAGGCGGAAGGCCGGCTGGAGGCCGCGCGCCGCGATGCCGAGGCGCGCGAGCGGCTGGCCGAGGCCGAGGCCGCCGCCACCCGCTCCGTCGCCGCCGCGGCGCGCGAGGGCGGCGAGGCGGCGCTGAACTACTTCATCGCCGAGCGCTACATCGCCGCCTTCGGCCAGCTCGCCGGCAACCCGGCCTCGAAGCTGGTGGTGGTGCCGATGGAGGCTTCCGGGCTGGCGGGCGGCATCGCCGGCGCGGTGGAGATGTTCCGCAACGCCACCCTGCCGCCCATGGCCGGCCCGGCGGCGCCCGGCCCAACGCCAGGGGGTGCCTCTCGCCGTGGCCCGGTGCCGGAAACCCGGCCCGGCCCCTGGACCGATCCGGGCGCCGCCCCGTGAGCCTGCCCTGGTCGGTCTGGGTGGTGGCCGGGCTGCTGATGATGGCGGCCGAGATGCTGCTGCCCGGCGCCTTCCTGATCTGGGTGGGGGCGGCGGCGCTGGGCACCGGGCTGCTGGTGCTGCTGCTGGACCCTTCCCTGCCGGTGGCGCTGCTGGCCTTCGTGCTGCTGCTGGGGCTGGGCATCGGCCTGTCGCTGGCCTGGCTGCGGCCGCGCGCCGCCGCCCGGCGCAGCACGGTGAACGCCCCCGGCTCCGGGCTGGTCGGCCGCGCCGGGGTGATGCTCGCCGCCGACCGGGTGCGGGTGGGGGATTCCGACTGGCCCGCCCGCCCGCTGGAGGGCGCCGCCCCCGGCAGCACGGTGCGGGTGGTGGCGGTGGAGGGCCTCACCCTGCTGGTGCGGCCGGAGGGTTAGGCGCCGCCCGCCCGCAGCGCCGCCAGTACCCGCTCCGGCGTCGCCGGCAGGTCGAGCCGCGCGCCGCCCACGGCGTCGCGCAGGGCGTTCCACACGCAGGTGGCCAGCAGCAGCGGCGGCTCGCCCACCGCCTTGCTGCGGAAGATGGTGTTGGCCCGCGCCGGCGCGTCCTCCAGCAGGCGCAGGTTGAATTCGGCCGGCATCTCGCGCGAGCCGGGGATCTTGTAGGTGGAGGGGCCGAGGGTGCGCAGCCGCCCGTCCGCGTCCCACCACAACTCCTCGCAGGTCAGCCAGCCCTGGCCCTGGAGGAAGGCGCCCTCGATCTGGCCGCGGTCGATCGCCGGGTTCAGGCTGCGGCCGCAATCCTGCACCAGGTCGGCGCGCAGCACGCGGTATTCGCCGGTGAGGGTGTCCACCAGCACCTCAGCCAGGGCGGCGCCGTAGGAGAAGTAGAAGAAGGGGTGGCCGCGCATCGCCACCGGATCCCAGTGGATGTCGGGCGTCCTGTAGAACCCCGTGGCGGAGAGGCTGACGCGCTGCGCCCAGCAGAGCCGCGCCAGCTCGCCAAAACGCATGCGGTGGTTGCCGGCCGAGACGTGGCCATCGGCGAAGATCACCTCCTCCTCCGGCACGCCCCAGGCCGTGGCGGCGATGCCGGCCATGCGCGCGCGGATGGCGCCGGCGGCGGCGTGCGCCGCCCAGCCATTCAGGTCGGAGCCGGTGGAGGCGGCGGTGGGGGCGGTGTTGGGCACCTCGGCGGTGGAGGTGGCGGTGATGCGGATGCGCTCCACCTCCACACCGAACACCTCCGCCACCACCTGGGCGATCTTGATGAACAGCCCCTGTCCCATCTCGGTGCCGCCATGGTTCAGGCGGATCGAGCCATCGGTGTAGACATGCACCAGCGCGCCGGCCTGGTTCATCGCCATGATGCCGAAGGAGATGCCGAAGGCCAGCGCGAAGCCACCCAGGCCCCGGCGCAGGGTGGGGTGGGCGGCGTTGAAGGCCTCCGCCTCTGCGCGGCGGCGCTCCCAATCGGCGCCCTGCTTCGCCTCGGCCCAGACGCGGCGGATCAGGTCGCCTTCCAGCCTCTGGCCATAGGGTGTTTCCGTCCCGTTCGGCCCACCGGCGAAGTTCCGCTCGCGCAACTCGTCCACCGGGCGCCCCGTGGCGCGGGCCATGCTGAAAAAAACATCCTCCATCAGCAGCGCCCCCTGCGGGCCGCCGAAGCCGCGGAAGGCGGTGTTGCTCACCGTGTTGGTCTTGCAGGCGAGGCCCGTCACGCGCAGCGCCGGCACGTCATAGGCATTCAGCGCGTGGGTCACGGCGCGGAAGATGACGCCGGCCGAGAGGTCCAGGCTGTGCCCGCCATCGGCGGCCAGCGTCGCGTCCAGTGCCAGCAGGCGGCCTTCCGCGTCGCAGCCGGCGCGCCAGCGGAAGAGGAAGGGGTGGCGCTTGCCGGTGGCCGTCATGTCGGCGCGGCGGGAGAGGCGCAGCTTCACCGGCCGGCCCGTGGCGCGCGCCGCCAGCGCGGCGGCGGCGGCGATCCAGGAGGCGTTGCTCTCCTTGCCGCCGAAGCCGCCGCCCATGCGCCGGCACTGCACGGTGACGCGGTTGTAGTCGCAGCCCAGCACGCGGGAGGCGATGTGCTGCACCTCCGTCGGGTGCTGGGTGGAGGCGTGCAGGGTGATGTCCCCATCCTCGCCCGGCACGGCGAGGGTGATCTGCCCCTCCAGATAGAAATGCTCCTGCCCGCCGCAGCGGAATTCCCCGGCCAGCTTCACCGGCGCCGCGTCCAGTGCCGCCTGCCAGCCGCCGCGTTCGATCACCTGGGGCGGCATCAGCAGCGCACCGGTCTCCAGCGCGGCCTCGATGGAGAGGATGGGCGGCAGCGGCGCAATCTCCGGCCGCAGCGCGGCGGCGCCGGCCAGGGCGGCATCCCGCGTGGCGGCCACCACCAGGGCGAGCGGCTGCCCCCAATGCTCCACCAGCCCCTCGGCGAAGAGTTTTTCCAGTGCCTTGCCGCTGGGGGAGATGTCGTTGCGGCCGGGCACCTCCGCCGGCCCCAGCACCGCCACCACGCCGGGCACGGCCCGCGCCGGGGCGAGGTCGAGCGGCGCCAGCCTGCCATGCGCCACGGGCGAGAGGGCCAGCGCCGCGTGCAGCGTGCCGGGCGGCTCGGGCAGGTCGTCGGTGAAGCGGGCGGCGCCGGTGGCGTGCTGCAGGGCGCTGTCCTGCCGCAGCGCGGCGCCCATGCCGGTGCGCGTCACGGGAATGGGCGGGGCGTCGGTCATGCCTGCACCTCCAGCGCCAGGTCGGGGCGGGCGATGCGCCAGTGGAGGCGGCGCAGCAGGCCCTGGGCGCCGCGCAGCCGGTACTCCGCGCCGGCCCGCCAGTCGGAGAGCGGGGCGAAATCCTCCGCCAGCGCCTGCGCCGCGCGGGCAAAGGCCTCCTCCGTCACGGGCTGGCCGGCGAGCGCCGCCTCGGCGCGCGGGGCGCGGGCCACGGTGGCGGCCATGCCGCCGAAGGCCAGCCGCGCCTCCGCCACCACGCCCCCCTCCAGCCGCAGCAGGAAGCCGGCGGCGACGGCGGAAATGTCCTGGTCGTGCCGCTTGGAGAGCTTCTCGCAGGCCAGGAAGGTGCCGTCCGGTGGGCGCGGAATCTCGACCCGCAGGATGATCTCGTCCGCCGCCAGGGCCGTCCGCCGGTAGCCGGTGATGAACTCGGCCAGATCCAGCACGCGCTCCCCCGCCCGGGCCGAGCTCAGCACCACCCGTGCCCCCAGCGCCAGCAGCGGCGGCAGCGTGTCGCCGATCGGCGAGGCGGTACCGAGATTGCCGCCCAGCGTGCCGAAGCCACGGATCTGCCGCGAGCCGAGGCGGCGCAGATGCGCGGCGAAGGGCGCCATCTCCGGCGCCCGCGCCAGCAGGTCCAGCAGGCGGGCATAGGGCAGGGCCGCGCCCACGGTGAGCAGCCCCGGCGCCAGGGCGGCGGCCTGAAGCTCCGGCACGGCGCCGAGGGAGAGGATGCGCGCCGGCCGCTCCCGGTGCTCGGAAACGCGCAGGCCGAGGTCGGTGCCGCCGGCCAAAAGCCATGCCTCGGGGTGGGCGGCGCGCAGGGCCAGCGCCGCCTCCAGCGTGGCGGGGGCGTGGAAGACCTGCCCGGGCACGGCGAATTCGCTGCCGCCCTCCGGCGCGGGTGCCGGGGCGGCGGGCGCGCCGTCATCCTCCAGCGCGGCGAAGACGCCGAGGATCGGGCGGTAGCCGGTGCAGCGGCAGAGATTGCCCGCCAGCGCCTCATGCGCCGCGCCGCCGCACCGGGCATGCGCCCAGGCGGACATGACGATGCCGGGCGTGCAGAAGCCGCATTGCGTGGCATCGCCCTCGGCCATGGCGCGCTGCACCGGGTGCGGCGCGCCATCCGCCGCCACCAACCCCTCCACCGTGCGGAGCGCCCGGCCATGCATCTGCCCGAGCAGCGCCAGGCAGGCATTGACCGGCACGCGGGCACCATCCGCTGCCTCGATGACCACGGTGCAGGCGCCGCAATCGCCCTCGGCGCAGCCCTCCTTGCTGCCGGTGAGGCCCGCCCCCAGCGGCGCGGGGCCGCGCAGCCAGTCGAGCAGGGTCATGCCGGGGGGCGTGTCCGCCGGCAGGGTGCGGGGCTGGCCGTTCAGGGTGAGGGCGATGCGGCTGCTCATGCCGGCCATCGAAGCAAATCCCGCGCCGCGGCGCCACGCGGCTTTCCGGCGCCGGCTTGATCCAGCGCAAGGCGGGCGCGGCGCCGGCAGACTAATCCAGCGGCATGTCGCCCGAAACCGCCGCCCGCTACGCCGCCGCCGCGCTGCCGCGCTACACCTCCTATCCCACCGCGCCGCATTTCCAGCCGCTCGCCGAGCAGGATTACCGCCGCTGGCTGGCCGGCATCGGCGCGGCGGAGGCGCTCTCGCTCTATGTCCACATCCCCTTCTGCGAGAGCCTCTGCTGGTATTGCGGCTGCCACACCAGCGTGACGCGCCAGCCCGCGCGGCTCGCGCGCTACACCGGGGCGCTGCTCGACGAGGCGGCGCTGCTGGCGGCGGCGCTGCCGGCCTATGCGGGGGTCTCGGCGCTGCATCTCGGCGGCGGCACGCCCTCGGCCATCGGCGCCGCGGGGCTGGCGCGGCTGCTGGCAGGGCTGCATGACCGCTTCGCCTTCCGCGACACGGCCGAGCTGGCGGTGGAGCTGGACCCGCGCGTGCTGACGCCGGAGATCGCCGCCGCCCTGGCGGAGGGCGGCATCAACCGCGCCAGCCTCGGCGTGCAGGATATCGACCCCGCCGTGCAGCAGCGCATCGGCCGGGTGCAGAGCAACGAGCAGGTGGCCGGGGCGGTGGCGATGCTGCGCGGCGAGGGCATCGGCGCCATCAACCTCGACCTGATGTACGGCCTGCCGGGCCAGGGCATCGCCCAGGTGGAGGCCAGCGCACGCTTCGCCGTGGAATTGCAGGCGGACCGGGTGGCGGTGTTCGGCTACGCGCATGTGCCCTGGATGAAGCCGGCCCAGCAGGCGATCGACAGCGCCGCCCTGCCCGGCGCCATGGCGCGGCTGGAGCAGGCGGAGGCCGCCGCCGCGGTGCTGGAGGGGGCGGGCTACCTGCGCATCGGCCTCGACCATTTCGCCTGGCCCTCGGACCCGATGGCACGGGCGGCGGCCGCCGGCACGCTGCGCCGCAACTTCCAGGGCTACACGACGGACACGGCGCCGGTGCTGCTCGGCCTCGGCGCCTCGGCCATCGGCCGCGCGCCGGCGGGCTTCGCGCAGAACCTGGCGGGCGAGCGGGACTGGCTGGCGGCGGTGGCGGAGGGGCGGCTGCCGGTGGCGCGCGGCCGCGCCCTCTCGGACGAGGACCGGCTGCGCGGCCGGCTGATCGAGCGGCTGATGTGCGAGCTGGAGCTGGACCTCGCCGCCGTGCCGGAGGCGGTGCTGGCCACCGCCCGCCCGCGCCTCGACGCGCTGCGGGCCGATGGCGTGGTGGCGGAGCGGCGCGGCTGGCTGCTGGTGCGGGAGCGGCGCTTCCTGCGCCATGTGGCGGCGGCGTTCGACGCCTATCTGGGCCAGGGCCCCGGCCGCCACAGCCAGGCGGCCTGAGAGAGGAGGGGGCGCCCCCAGGCGGGCGCGCCCCGGTCCCGTCGCGGCGTTACTTCACCTGCACGTAGCGCAGCGGGAAGTAGTTGTCCGCCGGCTGCACCAGCTCGATGTTGGTGCGCGTGGCCCACACCACCTGCTGCTGGTGCAGCGGGAGGTAGAGGGCCTCGTCGTGGATGATCTTGCTGGCCTGCGTGATCATCGTGTTGCGCTTGGTCTCGTCGGACTCGACCGACATGTCCTGGATCAGCTTGTCCAGCGCGGCGTTAGAGAAGCCGCCATTGTTGAACACGCCGCGCGTGCCGTCGCGCGTGCCGGCCAGGTTGAAGAAGGCGTTGTGCGCGTCGTAGGTCGTCGGCGTCCAGCCCAGCATGTAGAAGCTGGTGTTGTAGTTGGGCGGGTTGATCTCGGCGAAGTAGCGCGCGCGGGTCTGCGCGTTCAGCGTCACCTTGACGCCCACGCGCGCCAGCATGGAGACGACGGCGGTGCAGATCGCCTCGTCGTTCACGTAGCGGTCGTTCGGGCAGTCCATCGTCAGGCTGAAGCCGTTCGGGTAGCCGGCCTCGGCCAGCAGCTTCTTGGCGGCCTCGGGGTCGTACTTGTAGCGGGTGTCGTTGGCTTCCTCGAAGCCGTTGACGCCGGGGCCGAAGATCTGGCCCGTGGGGCGGGACTGGCCGCGCATGACGCGGCTCTTGATCGCCTCGATGTCGATGGCGTGGTAGAAGGCCTGGCGGACGCGCACGTCCTTGAAGGGGTTCTTGCCCTTCACGTCGGACTTCAGCAGCTCGTCGCGCAGCTGGTCCATGCCGAGATAGATGGTGCGCAGCTCCGGCCCCTGCAGGATGCGGGTGTTCGGCGCGCGGCGGATGCGCTCCACGTCCTGCGGCGGCACGGTGTAGAGCATGTCCACCTCGCCCGAGAGCAGGGCGGCCACGCGCGTCGCGTCATTGGCGATGATGTTCAGCTCGACGCGGGTCAGGTTGTGCTGCGGCTTGTCCCACCAGCCGGCATTGGGCTCCAGCACGGTGCGGCGGTCGGGCTCGCGGCTGACCAGCTTGAAGGGCCCGGTGCCCATGGCGTTGCGGGTGGCGAAATTCTCCTCGCGCGAGGTCAGGTCGGCCGGGGTGGTGGCGTTGTTCTTCTCCGCCCACGCCTTCGACATCATCGCCCAGTTGGTGAGGCCCTGGGGCAGGATCGGGTCGGGCATCCGGGTGATGAAGTCGACCGTGTGGTCGTCGATCTTCCGCACCTCGGACACCGAGGCGATGACCGACTGCATGTTGGAGCCCTTCGAGCGCACGCGCTGGACGCTGAACAGCACGTCGTCGGCGGTGAAGGGGGTGCCGTCGGAGAACTTCACGCCCTGGCGCAGGGTGAAGCGCCAGGAGGTCGGGCTGGTCTGCTCCCACTTCTCGGCCAGGGCCGGCTCCAGCTCCAGGTCACGGTCGCGCCGCACCAGGGGCTCGTAGATGTTGGCCATGAAGGAGAGGAGGAAGGTCTCCTGCCGCGTATACGGGTCCATCGAGTTGACGTCGCCGTCATTGGCCCAGCGGAAGGTCTTGGCATCGGCCGGCAGGCCGGCCAGCGCCGTGCCGGCGAGCAGCGCGGTGGCGAGGAGGATACGGCGCATCGGAAGCGGCTCCCTGGAGATTCGTTTGGCCACGGACGTTAAGGCCTTTTCGGCGGCCCGCAATGGGGGAGCGCGGGGAGAGCGCGGGGGTCAGCCGGCGCGCAGGTGCTCCTGCAGCCGCGGCATCAGCTCCACCAGGTTGCAGGGCTTGTGGCGGCTGTCGAGCTGGAAGCGCAGGATGTCGTCCCACCCGTCCTTCACCGCGCCGGAGGAGCCGGGCAGCGCGAACAGGTAGGTGCCCCCCGCCACGCCGCCCAGGGCGCGGGACTGGATGGTGGAGGTGCCGATCTTGGCGTAGCTCAGCATCCGGAACAGCTCGCCGAAGCCGCCGATCTCCTTCTCCAGCACGCGGGCGAAGGCCTCGGGCGTCACGTCGCGGCCGGTGATGCCGGTGCCGCCGGTGGTGATGCCGACATCGACCGCCGGGTCCGCCACCCATTCGCGCAGCACCGCCTCGATGGCGTCCGGCTCGTCGCGCACGATGCGGCGGGAATGCAGGCTGTGCCCGGCTGCCGCCACCCGCTCGGCCAGCAGCGCGCCGGAGCGGTCGGTGGCCAGGTCGCGCGTGTCGGAGACGGTGAGCACGGCGATGGAGACGGGCAGGAAGCGGAGCGATTCGTCGATCGGCATGTGGCGGGCCCTCTCGCGGTCTGGGGCGCGCGGCTCAGGCGGGGGCGACCATCACCCGGTTCCGCCCGGCGCGCTTGGCCGCGTACAGCGCGGCATCCGCTGCCGATATCATCGCCTCGGCCTCCACGCCACCGGCATTGCCGGCGATGCCGGCGCTGAAGGTGACGCTGAAGCTGGCGCTCTCCGTGTCGAAGGAGGCGGCGGCGAAGCGCTCGCGCAGGTGTTCGATGATGCCGTGCGCCTCCGTCGGCGCGGTGCCGATCAGCAGGGCGGCGAACTCCTCGCCGCCATAGCGGCCGATCACGTCGGTGCGGCGCAGCCGCTTCTGCAGGCTGCGCGCCAGGCCGCGGATCACCCGGTCCCCCACCAGATGGCCGTAATTGTCGTTCACCGACTTGAAGTGGTCGAGGTCGAAGATCACCAGGCTCAGCGTGTGGCCGTGGCGGCGGGCGCGCTCCAGCTCCAGCACCAGCCGTTCCTTGAACCGGGCATGGTTGAGCAGGCCGGTCAGGCTGTCGCTCTCCATCACGGCGCGCAGCGAACGGGCGCGCTCGGCGCGCAGCCGCACCAGCGTCACCAGCCGGTCGAGATCGACCGGCTTGGGGATGAAGTCGTCGCCGCCGAGGCGGCGGGCCAGGATCTGCCGCTGCGTGTCCTGCTCGGCCGAGAGGAACAGGATGGGCAGCGAGAGATGCCGCCGCGTCTGCCGGATCACCCGCGCCAGCTCGATGCCGTCGATCCCCGGCATCTGCAGATCCATCAGGATCAGGTCGGGCGCCGCGGCGGCGATCACCTCGATCGCCTGGGCGGGGTCGGAGACGCTGGTCACCTGCATCCCCGCCTGGCGCAGCGCCATGGCATAGGCGGCGGCCAGCAGCTGGTCGTCGTCGACGATGACGATGCTGTAGCGCGTCTCGGCGCGGGCGCCGGCGAAGTGGTCGAGCCAGTCGGCCAGCTCGTTCACCTCCAGCGGCTTGGCCACCAGCGCCTCCACCCCGGCGCGGGCGGCGGCGAGGCGGTTCTCGAAGGAGCTGTCCTCGGCCAGCAGGATCAGCGGGCAGCGGCCGGCGAGGCGACGGCACACCGCCAGCGGGTCCGGCACCGCATCGTCGATCACCGCGGCGGAAAGCCGGCTCTCGGGCAGCATGCCCTCCAGCACCTCGCGCTCCGAGGCGCGCCTCACGCCATAGCCGAGATTGGCGATGACGGCGGAGAGCAGCGCCTGCTCCTCCGGCTCGGCGAAGAGGAAGATGGGCTCGCCATGCTCGGCCTGGCTGGCCTGGCCGAGGGCGTCGCCGGCCTCCTCGGCGCCGGCGGAGCCGGCCGCCCAGGCGGCGGCGACGGCTTCCACCTGGGCGCTGGCCTGGCGCAGCCGGTCGCCGCGCGGCGAGGGGGTGTCGCGCAGGCCGAGCAGCAGCAGCTCGAGCGGTGCCGCGGCCTTGGAGAGGCCGGGGAAGCCGAAGGTGCCGCCCGCCCCGGCCAGCCGGTGGGCCGAGGCCGCCAGCTCGCCCAGCCGGGCGCGGTCCACCGCGTCCCAGGGGCGGCGGGGCTGCAACGCCGCCCAGCCCGCCACCAGCTCGCGCACCCGCTCGCCCAGGCGCTGCACCCCGTCGGCGCGCAGGCGCCGCAGGGCATCGCGCATCTCCGTCTCGGCGCCCGCCAGCTCAGTCATCGCGCTTGGCCCAGATGGTGCGCACCATGGTCGAGAGCGTCATCGGGTCGAAGGGCTTCGAGATGACGTCGAGCGTGCCGAGGGCGCGGTAGCGCGCCACCTCCTGCGGCTGCACCTTGGCGGTCATGAAGATGGCCGGCACGCCGGCGATGGCGGGCAGGGCGCGCAGCCGCTCCAGCGTGGTGGGGCCGTCCATGCCGGGCATCATCACGTCCAGCAGCAGCAGCTGCGGCGCGAAGCCCTCCGCCTTCTCCAGCGCCTGCTCGCCGGATTCGCAGGGCTCGACGGTGAAGCCGCCCACCATCTTCAGCGCGAAGGTGGCCACCTTGCGCACATCGTGGTCATCCTCGACGTAGAGGATGCGTGAGAGCGCCTCGCCGCCCATGCCGCCATGGCTCATGCCAGCGTCTCCGTGTTCTGTCGTGCCTCGGGGTTCTGTCGTGCCTCGGGGCCGGCCTCGGCCCCGGGCGGGCGGGCGGCGTCCATCAGGTGGCGTATGGTGTCGTGCAGCACGCGGTTCTCGGTGCGGCTCTTCACCAGCGTGCCGGCCACCTCGCGCGCCGTGTGCTGGTCGGCGTCGGTGGCGGAGAAGATCAGCACCGGCGGCGGCCGGTCCATGGCGCGGATGTCCTTGATCAGGTCGAGCCCGCTGCCATCCGGCAGGCCGAGGTCGATGATCACCAGGGCGAAGCGCAGCGTGCCGGCGAGCGCCGCGCGCGCCTCCGCCAGGTTGCGCGCCGGCACCAGCTGCGCCTCCTCGCCCATCACGGCGGAGACGACGCGGGTGATGTCCTGGTCGTCCTCCACGTGCAGGATGCGGGCGGGGCCCTCATTGCCCTGCAGGGCGCGGCGCAGCGCGTCGCGCAGCCGGCTCTGGCTGATCGGCTTGTCCAGCCAGTCCACCACCCCCACCGCGTCGCCGTTCAGCTCCCGCCGGCCCTGCGCGGCGGTGGCGGAGATCACCACCACGGGCAGCGCCTTGCCGTCGGGGCGCTGGCGCAGGCGGCGGAACAGCGAGATGCCGTCCACGTCCGGCAGCATCAGGTCGAGCGTCATGGCGTCGAAGGACTGGCGGTCGAGCCAGGCAAAGGCCTCCTCGGCGTTGTGCGCGATCATCCCGTCCCAGCCATGCTCGTCGAGCAGCATCTGCAGCAGCATGGCGACCGAGGGCTCGTCCTCGACGATCAGCACGCGCGGGCGGCGCGCCTCCTGCGCGGGCGGCAGGGGCAGGGCCTCGCGGTCCACCAGCCGGGGCAGGGTGAAGAAGAAGACGGTGCCGCCGCCCTCGGCATCGGTGAAGCCCATGCTGCCGGCGTGGTGCTCGATGATGGCGCGGCTGATGGAGAGGCCGAGGCCGGTGCCGCCCTTCTGCCGCACGTCGCTCGAATCCGCCTGGGCGAAGCGCTGGAAGATGCGGCCGCGGAAGGCCTGCGGGATGCCCGGCCCATGGTCGCGCACCTGGAAGGTCACGTCGCCTGCCTCGACCAGGAGGGAGAGCTCGACCTTGCTGCCGGCGGGGGAGAACTTGGCGGCGTTGGAGAGCAGGTTGGCCAGCACCTGCTGGATGCGCGCGACATCGGCATAGACATCGGCATCGGCCCTGCCGGCATCCTGCCGTTCGAAGCGCACGTTGAACTGGGCGGCGTAGGCGGCGTTGGCGGCCAGAGCCTGATCGAGCAGGGCATGGGCCGAGACCCGCTCGCGCCGGAACTCCAGCCGCCCCGCCTCGATCTTCTCGATGTCGAGGATGTCGTTGACCAGCAGCACCAGCCGCTCGGAGTTCTTGTGCGCGATGTCGAGCAGCTCGCGCACCTCCTCGGGCAGGGCGCCGGCGACGCCGCCGACCACCAGCCCGAGCGAGGCGCGGATCGAGGTGAGCGGGGTGCGCAGCTCGTGGCTGACGGTGGAGACGAACTCGCTCTTCAGCTCGTCCAGCCGGCGCCGCTCCGTCACGTCGCGCAGCACGCAGACGGCGGCGCTGTTGCCGCTCTCGGTGTAGCGGCCGATCGAGAGGTCGGCGGTGAAGACGCTGCCATCGGCGCGGCGGGCCTGCACCTCGCCCGAGCGCGCGCCATAGGAGGGCACCAGCGCCTGGATCGGGCTGCCGATGATCTCGGCCAGCGGCTGGCGGAACTGCCGCGCGGCGGCGGCATTGGCCACCTGCACCCGGCTGCCGGCATCGACCAGCAGGATCGGGTCCCGCGCATGGTCGAGGATGGATTGCAGCTGGCCGCGGCTGTCCCACAGGGCGGCGTTGGCGGCGTCGGCCGCCTGCTTGGCCTCCTCCAGCGCCTGGTAGCGCAGGGCGTTGCCGTGCAGGTAGCGGTAGAAGCCCCAGATCGCCGCCAGGGAGAGCGCGAGCAGCGCGCCGAAGAGCAGGACGAAGACCAGCCGCAGCTGCGCCACCCGCCCGGCGTAGTTCTCGTTGAATCGCTGCAGCTCGGCCCGCTCATGGGCCACCATCACGTCGATGCGGCTGGTCAGGCGGTTGCGCTCGCCGCTGGTCTCGCGCAGCAGCATCGCCAGGTCCATTCCCTCGCCAAGATCGCGCGCCAGGGTCCCGTTGAGCCGGGCGACGAACAGGTCCAGCGCCTCGCCCAGCTCGGCGGCGGCCGCCGCCTGCAGCGGGCTGTCGGCCGCAAGCTCCTTCAGCGTCTCCAGCCGCTCGCTCAGCCGTGCCAGGTTGGACTCGTAGGTGGCGCGCGAGCTGGCGGGATTGCGCGAGAGGATGAGGTTGCGCTCCACCACGATCTCGAACAGCGTGTTGCGCATCTCCAGCAGCCCGGCCACCAGCCGGTGGCTGCCATCCATCGCCTCGCGCTGGGCGCGGCCGTCGCTCAGCACACGGCCCACCACCATGGCGCCCGTCAGCAGCAAGGCCAGGAGCACCACCGAGACGCCGAGCGTGGTGAGGCGGATACGGCGGAGCGGGCTGGCCATGGTGCAATCCGGTGGCAGGCGGAGAGCGGCGGATGCCGCTCCGGCGCGGGATGCGCCCGCTGCACTTCGCACGCGCAGGGGGCGCCGTGCAACTACCGGAAATAGCAGCGATTTTTCAAAAAAATCAGCACAATTCGCGAATTTCTGGACGGGCCGGGCCGCCGGGCGGCGGTCCGGCCCGGGCCATTCACCGGGCGGCCGTGCGCGTCACGCCGCGCAGCGGCGGCTGCTCGGCCAGCTCCAGAGGCGCGCTGCCGAAGCGCGGGAAGTCGCCGCCCGCCAGCGCGTCCAGGCTCGGCGAGGGCAGGCCGAGGCGGCTGGCATAGATCCAGGAATAGGACAGCACGCGCTGCACGAAGACCCGCGTCTCGCCCACCGGGATGGATTCGAGGAACAGGAACGGATCGTCCTGGTGCCGCACGTTCGGCGCCCAGCGGCCGACATTGCCGGGGCCGTTGTTGTAGGCGGCGAGCAGGCGGATCAGGTCGCCATCCACCACCTCGCGCGCCGTCAGGTGGTGCAGGTAGCGCTGCGCCAGCTCCAGCGAGAAGGCCGGGTCGTGCAGCCGGCGCAGGCCGCCGGCGCCGCGCAGGCTGGGGTCGCCCAGGATGTAGGCGGCGGTGGCGGGCATGATCTGCATCAGCCCGCGCGCGCCCACGGGCGAGACCGCCTTCGGGTCGAAGCGGGATTCCTGCAGCGCCAGGCCGTAGAGCAGGGCCGGGTCCACCCGGAAGCCGCTCAGCGGCTCCAGCTGCGGCATGGGGAAGCGGTCGTAGTCGCGCGGGCGGCCGTCATTGGTCTGTGCCAGCGCGGCCACCTGCGCGGCGAGGTCGGTCATGCCCGCCTGGCTGGCCACCGCCAGCATGGCGCGGGAGAGGCCGGAATTGCCCTGCGCCATCGGCCAGAGCCGGCGCAGCTCCTGCTCCGCCCGCTCCCTCTGGCCGATCTGCAGCAGGGCGAGCGCCCGCCAGCCGGCCGCGGTCTCGGCCAGCGCCGCGCCCTCGGCGGCCCCGGCCAGCTCGCGCTCCCAGGCGAAGCCGGGGGCCAGCCCCAGCACGCGCCGCGCCACCAGCCCGTAGAAGGTGCGCGGCTCCTGCGCGGCCTGGAGCATCCAGGGCACGTAGAGCTGCGGCCGGCGGGTGCGGATGGCGGCGCGCGCCGTCCAGAAGGCGGCGGCGGCGCGCAGCGCGGGGGTGGCGCTGTCGGCCCGCGCGGCGGCCTCGAACTGGGCCAGCGCCAGGTCCGGCCGTCCCATGCCCCAGGCCGAGAGGCCGGCGACGAAGGCCGGCTGCGCCGCCTGCGGGAAGCGCCGCGCGGCCTGGGCGGCGAGGCGGTGGGCCTCCTCGTCGCGCCCCTTGTGGAACAGGGCCAGCGCCGCCTCGCTCTGCCCGCGTGCCTCGGCGCTGAGGGCGCGGGCGGCGGGCTCGCGCTCCTCCGGCACCACATCGGTCTCGGCCGCCAGGTACTCGTCGGGCGGGGCGGGGGGCTGCGGCGCGTTGCGCGGCAGGCGGCGGCGCAGCATGGCGTGCACCAGGGCGGCGTCCGGGTGGTCGGAATACTCCGCCAGCCAGGCGTACAGCTCCGGCACCGTGGGCTCCGCCGCGCCCGGCTGGCGCCAGCGGTCGGCCAGCACATGGCCCATCAGCCGCCGGTCCTCCAACCGCTCGGCTTCCCGGGCCGCGCCGACCATGTCGCCTTGCGCCTGCAACCGGTAGATCCGGGTCAGGCGCGCCGCGTCGGACGGGGCCAGGGGATGTGGGAGTCCCGCCACGCCTGTCTCCAGGGTGGGGTGTGGGACACTCAAAGCCCGCTCAAGGGGGGCGGTCTCTCCGGCCCGTTGCGCCATGGCCGGGACCTGAGCCCCGACACACAGCGACGCCGCCCATCCCAGCCCGAGGGCGAGGACAGGTGAACGCAGGGCCATGGTGCAGAACGCTCGCATGGCGGATTGGCGTTAACCGGATGGAAGCGTTCGGGCAACTTCGGAACGCGCGACAAATCCCACGTCAAGAGACGAACTGCGCGATATCAGGAGAAACGACGAAAAAGTTCAATCACAATGACGTCAAACTATCCCTCGGCGGGCGGGTTTTCGCCGTCCAGCGTGCGCCGCAGCAACAGGAGGTCGGCCCAGGCCTCGCGCTTGGCGGCCGGATTCCGCAGCAGATAGGCGGGATGCAGGGTGGGCAGCGCCGGCAGCGTGGCCGATTCGCCCGCCTGCTCCACCGGCATGGCGTGCCAGCGGCCGCGCAGCCGGGTGATGCCCTCCTTGGCCCGCAGCAGCGCCTTGGCCGAGACGCCGCCCAACATCACCACATGGCGCGGCTTCACCAGGGCGATGTGGCGCAGCACGAGCGGCAGGAACTGGGTGATCTCGGCATCGGTCGGCGTGCGGTTGCCCGGCGGGCGCCAGGGCAGGATGTTGGTGATGTAGAAGGCGCGCGCCGGCTCCTCCGCCGCGCGGTCCAGCCCGATGCTGGCCAGCATGCGGTCCAGCAGCTGGCCGGAGACGCCGACGAAGGGGCGGCCGAGCCGGTCCTCGTCGCCGCCCGGCGCCTCGCCGATGAGCATCAGCCCGGACTCCGGGTTGCCGTCGCCGAAGACGAGGTTGGTGGCGGTGTCGCGCAGCGGTGTGGGCACTTCCCGCATCGCCTCGCGCAGCGCCTCCAGGCTGTGCGCGGCGGCGGCCAGGCTGGCGGCGGCCTGCACCGGCGGCGGCGGCGGCGCGCCGGGCAGCTGGGAGGGAGCGGCGGGCTGCGCCCGGCGGCGCGGCG
>NZ_JBHSCH010000075.1:0-19652 GCF_042651065.1 Teichococcus aestuarii | reverse complement strand
GCCGCAGCCGGTGCAGCTCGCCGAGGGCGGGCTGCGCCTCGGCCTGCCGCGCGGCGCGGCGGCGCTGCTGCTGGCGCTGCGCGTGCCGCCGGCATCGGTCAGCACCAGCACGCCCTCCAGCGGGCCGGCCGGCAGCGGCGCCGCGCCGCGCGGCAGGCCGAGGCGCAGCCCGCCCTCGGCGAGCTGCACCGGCTGCGGCGCGGCATGGTCCAGCACGCCCCATTCGCCGGGGAAGAAATGCGCCTCCTTCACCAGGGCGGGGGAAAGGTCCGGCCCCTCCAGCCGCAGCGCGCCCTGCGGGCCCTCGAAGCCCAGCGCCGTGTTCCAGGGGGAGGGGCGGGGCAGGGCGGCCTCGGCGGCGCGGAAATCGGCGGCCAGGGCGGGGTCGGGGCGCGGCGCGGCCTCCACCGGCAGGTCGAGGCGGAACACGCCCTCCTCCGGGATGCACACCTTCTCGCAGACCAGCCAGCTCGCCTGCGCCTCGATGGTGAAGACATCGCCCGGCCGCAGCGTGGCGGGCGGCGTCACCGTCAGCGGCAGCAGCACCGCGTTCTCGTAGCCGTAGTTCACCAGCGGGCCGAAGGGGATGCGCTCCGGCGCCGGCCATTCGAAGCCGGTGGCGCTGGCGCCCTCGGGCAGGGTGAAGGCGATCTCGGGCGGCGTGCCGGCATCGCCCGGGTTGCGCCAGTAGGTGTGCCAGCCCGGCGCCAGCACCTGCCTCAGCCCGAGGCGGAAGGGCTGGCCCGGCGCCACCGCGTCCAGCGAGGAGGCCAGGGTCATGCGCGCGCGCTCGGAGCGCGTGGGCGTGCTCTCCAGCGCCCGGACCTCCGGCGCCAGGGCGGGCAGGGCCAGGGAGAGCAGGGCCAGCAACGGGGGCAGGGCGCGCAACATGAAGGGAATGAAACCTTTTCGCGGTGCCGAAGGAAAGGGCGTCGCGGTAACGAAACGTGTCGCGCCGCGCCGCTCAGCCCTCGCGCGGCTGCATATAGGCCTCCACCTCCGCCCCTGTCAGGGCGCCGGCCGCGAAGGCGAAGCTGCCCTGGTCGCGGATCTCCAGCGCCGCGCGGTGCAGCGCGCCGAGCGCCGTGCGGGCCAGCGAGCCGCCGAGGCTGATGCGCCGCACCCCCGCCGCGGCCAGCTCCGCCACGGTGAAGGGGCGGCCCACCAGCCCCATCACCACATTCACCGGGAAGCCTTCCAGCGCCTCGCAGACGGCGCGGATCTGCGCCAGTTCGCGCAGGCCGGGGGCATAGAGCACCTCCGCCCCGGCGGCGGCGAAGGCCTGCAGCCGGGCGATGGTGTCGTCCAGATCCGGGCGGCCGTGCAGGAAGTTCTCCGCCCGCGCCGTCAGCACGAAGGGCAGGGCGCGCGCCACCTCGGCGGCGGCGGCGATGCGCTCGACCGCGTGGCGGAATTCATAGATCGGCTCCGCCGGGTCGCCGGTGGCGTCCTCGATCGCGCCGCCCGCCAGCCCGGCCTCCGCCGCCGCCCGCAGGGTGCGGGCGCAATCGTCCGGGGCGTGGCCGAAGCCGTTCTCCAGGTCGGCCGAGACCGGCAAGGTGGTGGCCGCGACGATGGCGCGGGCATTGGCCAGCGTCTCCGCCAGCCCTGCCGCGCCATCCCGCCGGCCGAGAGAGAAGGCCAGGCCGGCGCTGGTGGTCGCCAGGGCCGGAAAGCCGAGGCCGGCCAGCAGCCGGGCGCTGCCGGCATCCCACGGGTTGGGCATGACGAAGGCGCCGGGTTGCGCGTGCAGCGCGCGGAAGCGGGCGACCTTGTCCTCGCGGGTGGGGTGCATGGGGCCGTTCCTCCGGTGAGGTGGTTATTGTTCTGGTAATGTTCCATCGGCGTCAAGCGGGGAAAGCCAAGGTGCCTGCTCGCCTCCATGGTGAGGCCCGAACTGGCCGCCACCCGCCGCCTTGCGCTACAGGCAGGGCATGGATGCCCTGCCCGAGCTGCCCGTCTCCGAAGCCCTGCCGCGTTTGCTGGATGCGCTGCGCGCGGGCCCGAACGCCGTGCTGGTGGCCCCGCCCGGCGCCGGCAAGACCACGCTGGTGCCCCTGGCGCTCCGCCACGAGCCCTGGGCGAACGGACAGAAAATCGTGGTGCTGGAGCCGCGCCGCGTCGCCGCCCGCGCCGCCGCGCGCCGCATGGCGGAGCTGCTGGGCGAGCCGCTGGGGCAGACGGTGGGCCTCGCCACGCGGCTGGAGCGCGCCGTCTCCGCCGCCACCCGCATCGAGGTGGTGACGGAAGGGCTGCTGGTGCGCCGGCTGCAGACCGACCCCGGCCTGGAAGGCACGGCGGCGGTGCTGTTCGACGAGGCGCATGAGCGCAACCTCGACACCGACCTGGCGCTGGCCCTCTGCCTCGACCTGCAGCGCGGGCTGCGGCCGGAGCTGCGGCTGCTGGCCATGTCCGCCACCATCGAGGCCGAGGGGTTTTCCCGGCTGCTCGGCGGCGCGCCGGTCATCGAGAGCCTGGGGCGGGCCTACCCCGTGGTGGTGCATCACCGCCCGCGCGACCTGAAGGAGCCACGCGACCTGCCCGAGGCGATGGCTGCCGCCATCCGCGCCGCCCTGGTGGAGCATCCGGGCGACGTGCTGGCCTTCCTGCCCGGCTGGGGCGAGATCCGCCGCACCGCCGAGCGGCTGGGCGGCGTGAAGGCCGAGGTGCTGCCGCTGCATGGCGAGTTGCCCCCCACCGAGCAGGACCGCGCCCTCAACCCCTCGCCGAACCGCAAGGTGGTGCTGGCCACCTCCATCGCCGAGACCTCGCTGACCGTGCCGGGGGTGCGGATCGTGGTGGATGGCGGCTTCCGCCGCGCGCCGCGCCTCGACCCGGCCACCGGCCTGGCGCGGCTGGCCACGCTGCGCATCTCCCGCGCCGCCGCCGAGCAGCGCGCGGGCCGCGCGGGGCGCACCGAGCCGGGCGTCGCCATCCGCCTCTGGACGGAGGCCCTGCACCGTGGCCTGCCGCAATCCGACCGGCCGGAGATCCTGGAGAGCGAGTTGTCCGGCCTGGCGCTGGACTGCGCCGCCTGGGGCAGCGATCCGGCGGAGATGGCCTTCCTCGACCCGCCGCCGGCCGGCATGCTCGCCGCCGCCCGCGCCCTGCTGCGCGACCTCGATGCGCTGGACGGGCAGGGGCGCATCACCGCCATGGGCCGGCGCATGGCCCGTCTCGGCACCCACCCCCGCCTTGCCCGCATGATGGCCGAGGCGGCGGACGAGGCGGAGGCGGCGCTGGCCGCCGAGCTCGCCGCCCTGCTGGAGGAGCGCGACCCGATCCGCGGCCGCGAGGCGCCCTCCGACATCCAGCTGCGGCTCGACCTGCTGCACGGCGCCGACGACCCGAACGCCGACCGCGCCGCGCTGGGCCGCATCCGCCGCACGATCACGCTGCACCGGCGGCGCCTCGGCGTGCCGGGCGGCACGGAGGCGGCGGGCGATGCCGGGCTGCTGCTGGCCGCTGGCTTCCCCGACCGAATCGCGGCGAAGCGTGGCAGCATGGATGGCGCCTTCCGCCTCGCCGGGCTTTCGGGCGCCGGCTCCGCCGGGGGCCAGGGCGCCCGGCTGCCGGCGACCGACCGGCTGGGCAAGGCGCCGCTGCTGGCGGTGGCCGACCTGGAGCTGGCCGGCACCGAGGCGCGCATCCGCATGGCCGCGCCGCTGACCCGCGAGGCCCTGGAGCAGAAATTCCCGGAGCGGCTGGTGCGGGAGGAGGGCGCCGCCTTCGACGCCCGCGCCGGCGCGGTGGTGGCGCGGCGCCGCCTGCGCCTCGGCCCGCTGGTGCTGGAGGAGAGCACCCTGCCGCATGCCGACCCGGCGGCGCTGGCTGCGGCGCTGGCCGAGGCCGCCGCCGCCCGCGCCTTCCGCGACCTCGACTGGACCGAGGCCGCCCGCCAGACCCGCGCCCGCATCGGCCTGATGCACGGGCTGGAGCCGGCGGAGTGGCCGGATGTCTCGGACGCCGCGCTCGCCGCCACGGCAGGCGAATGGCTCGCCCCCTGGCTCTCCGGCCTGACGCGGCTGACCCAGCTCAAGGCGCTGGACGCGGTGGCGATGCTGCGCGCCCTGCTGCCGCATGCCCGGCAAAAGGCGCTGGATGCCGCGCTGCCGCCGCGCCTCGCCTTGCCGAATGGCCGCGCCGCCCCCATCGACTATACGGGAGAGGTGCCGCGGCTGGAGGCGCGGGCGCAATGGCTGTTCGGTCTGTCCACATTGCCGCCGCTGGCCGGCGGGCGAATCCCGTTGCAGGTGGCGCTGCTCTCGCCCGCCGGGCGCCCGGTCGCCGTCACGGCCGACCTGCCGGGGTTCTGGCGCGGCGCCTGGGCGGATGTGCGCAAGGACATGCGCGGCCGCTACCCCCGCCACGACTGGCCGGAGAACCCGGCGCAGGACCCGGCGCGCCCCGGCTGAGCAGCCCCATTGGGCGCAACACCGCGTTCGGCTTATTTTGCCTCCGCCACTCCTGCCCTGATGCCAATCTGCCCTGACGCCAACCCGCCCTGACGCCAACCCGCCCTGACGCCAACCCGCCCTGACGCCAACCCGCCCTGACGCCAACCTGCCCTGGGCGCCGCCGGCCCGCCCCCGACCGGCCCGCCGATGAAGGAATGAACACCCCGATGCCTGTCGCCCCCCGCCGCTCCCTCCTTCTCGCCTTCGCCGGCCTCGCGGTGCTGCCGGCCTGCGGGCTGGCGCCCTCCGCCGCCCTGGCGCAGCGTGGCACGGTGCCGGACTTCGCCGACCTCGCCGAGCAGGTGCTGCCGGCCGTGGTGAACATCGCGGTGCTCTCCGAGCAGACCACCACGCAGATCCCCCCCGAGCTGCGCGGCACGCCCTTCGAGCGCTACTTCCGCGAGCGGCGCGGCCGCCAGCAGGTGCAGGGCGCGGGCTCGGGCTTCGTCATCGACCCGGCGGGCTATGTCGTCACCAACAACCACGTGGTGGGCAACGCGGCGCGGGTGGTGGTCTCGCTGCAGGACGGCACGGAACTGCCGGCGCGCGTCGTCGGCACCGACGAGCTGACCGACCTCGCCCTGCTTCGCGTCGAGCCGCGCGCGGCGCTGGCCGCGGTGCCCTGGGGCAATTCGGGCGCCATGCGGGTGGGGCAGTGGGTGCTGGCGGCGGGCAACCCCTTCGGCCTGGGCGGCACCGTCACCTCCGGCATCGTCTCGGCGCGCGGGCGCGAGATCGGCGCCGGGCCGTTCGACGACTTCATCCAGACCGACGCCGCCATCAATCCCGGCAATTCCGGCGGCCCGCTGTTCAACGCGGCGGGCGAGGTCATCGGCATCAACACCGCCATCTACTCGCCCTCCGGCGCCTCGGCCGGCATCGGCTTCGCCACGCCCTCGGACCTGGCGCGCGGCGTCATCGAGCAGCTGCGGCGGGATGGCCGGGTGGAGCGCGGCTGGCTCGGCGTGGCGGTGCAGGACATCGGCGAGGAGAGCACCCCGGGCGGCCGCAACCGCGGCGTGCAGATCCAGAGCGTCGAGCGCGGCAGCCCCGCCGCCCGCGCCGGGCTGCGCCAGGGCGACATCGTGACGGCGCTGAACGGCGAGCGGGTGGAGACCTCCCGCGCGCTGATTCGCGGCGTGGCCGGCACGCCGCCGGGCCAGACCATCCGCATGACCTTGCAGCGCGAGGGGCGCCAGCGGGAGATGGCGGTGCAGGTGGGCCGCCGCCCCGGCGGGGCGGGCTGAGGGCAGAGGGGCCGCTGCTCAAACGGAGGTGATTCCCGGCGGCCGAAGCTTGCCGGGATGACATGCGGGAAGAGCTTACCGCCGCGCTATAGTTCCGAGATCGGAACATATAGGCCGCGGAGGCAGCCCTGATGCCCTTGCCAGATTCTTCGCCCGCGCTTCCTCCGCCGCCGCAGGGGGAGATCACCGCCCTGACCGGATTGCGCGGCGTGGCCGCCCTGGCGGTCACCGCCTACCATTTCTATGCCACCCTCGACCCCGGCCTGACCGACCCGCTGCACATGGCGGTGCGGCGGGGCTACCTGATGGTCGACCTGTTCTTCGTGCTCAGCGGCCTGGTGATGGCCATGACCTATGCGCAAGGCTTCCTGGCGGCGCCCGGCCTCGCCGGCTGGAAGGACTTCATGCTGCGCCGCGCCGCCCGCATCCTGCCGCTCTACTGGGCGGTGCTGGCGGGCAGCCTGCTGGTGGCCTGGGCCGCCTATGGCCAGCTCAGCCCGCCGCGCGGCGGCTTCACCGTCAACGTGCCGGACCCGCTGCCGGACATCCTGCTGAACCTGCTGCTGGTGCAGTCCTGGTCGCTGACCCACAGCGCGCTGGTGCCGGCCTGGTCGATCAGCACGGAATGGGCGGCCTATCTGCTGTTCCCGCTGCTGGTGCGGCTGCTGCTGCGGCCGGGCTGGAGGATGGCGCTGCTGGGCCTCGCGCTGGCGGTGGCGATGCTGGCCGCCGCCATCTGGATCACCGCGCATGACGGGCTGCAGCATGGCGGCCCGCTCGATGCCTCCTCGGGCGAGGTGCCGGGGCCGCTGCTGCGCTGCCTGGCGGGCTTCATGCTCGGGATGCTGGGCTTCCGGCTGGCGGGCCATCCGGGCATCGCCTGGCTGGGGAGCGATGGCGCCGCCCTGCTGCTGGGCGGGCTGCTGGCCGTGCTGTGGCTGTTCGGCCCGTCGGACGCGCTGATCTATCCGCTGCTGCCCGCCGTGGTGCTGTGCCTGGCGCTCAACCGCGGCCATGCGGCGGCGCTGTTCTCCTGGGCGCCGCTGCACCGTCTGGGCGTGCTCTCCTACGCCATCTACCTGCTGCACTACCAGTTCGCCGGCGCGCTGCACTGGCTGGAGCAGGCGCTGGGGGCGCGGCTGCCGGCGGGGCTCGGGCCGGTGCTGGCGGCGGCCGTGATCTTTGGGCTGCTGCTGGGCACGGCCTGGCTGGCGCACCGCCTGGTGGAGCTGCCGGGCCGCCGCCTGATACGCGGCCTGCTGCGGCATCGTGCCGCCGTGGGACCGGGTGGGCTGCCGGCCTGAGAGGCCAGGGGAAGGGTGCCGGCCCAAGGGGCCAGGGGAAGGGTGCCGGCCCAAGGGGCCAGGGAAAGGGTGCCGGCCCAAGGGGCCGGGGGAAGGGTGCCGGCCCAAGGGGCCGGGGCGTGCCGCGCATGGCTGGCCCGTCCCTGGCCGTGCGAGAAGGGCTTGGTCTGCGAGTTGCGAATGATTATGGATAACTGATCATCCGCTCCCGCTGGAAGGGCCTCCTGTTGACGTTTCTCCGCCAGTTCCGCGCCCCGGCGCTGCCGGGCAGCGCCGCTGCCCGTGCCGAGCCCATCCCCGGCCTCGGCCGGTGAGCGGCGCCACCCTGGCCGTGGCGGGGGCCGCCGCCGGCTACCGCGCCCTGGTGCTGCGCCGCGTGGCGCTGCTGGCGCTGCTGACGGTGTTGCTGATCGCCTCGCTGCTGCTCGACGTCGCCACCGGCCCCTCCCGCCTCGGCCTGGCCGATGTGGCGCGGGTGCTGCTGAACCCGGCGGCCGCCAGCGGCCCCGTCTCGGTCATCGTCTGGGATGTGCGGCTGCCCTATGCGGTGATGGCGGTGCTGGTCGGCGCCGCGCTCGCCCTGGCGGGGGCGGAGATGCAGACGGTGCTGAACAACCCGCTGGCCAGCCCCTTCACGCTGGGCGTCTCCTCCGCCGCCTCGCTCGGCGCGGCGCTGGCCATCGTGCTCGGCGTCGGCCTGCCCTGGGTGCCGCAGGAATGGCTGCTCTCGGGCAATGCCTTCCTCTTCGCCTTCCTCTCCGTGCTGCTGCTGCGCAGCCTCTCCCGCCTGCGCGGGGCGGGGGTGGAGGCGCTGGTGCTGTTCGGCATCGCGCTGGTCTTCGCCTTCAACGCGGCGGTGGCGCTGCTGCAGTTCGTCGCCACCGAGCAGGCGCTGCAGCAGCTGGTGTTCTGGTCGATGGGCAGCCTGGCGCGCGCCACCTGGCCCAAGATCGGCATCCTGGCGCTGGCGCTGGCCGTCGCCATCCCCTTCACCGCCCGCGCCGCCTGGAAGCTCACCGCGCTGCGGCTGGGCGAGGAGCGGGCGCTCTCCTTCGGCATCGACGCCAACCGGCTGCGGGATGGCGCGCTGCTGCGCGTCAGCCTGCTCTCGGCGGTCTCGGTCGCCTTCGTCGGCACCATCGGCTTCATCGGGCTGGTCGGGCCGCACGCTGCGCGGCTGATGGTGGGGGAGGACCACCGCTTCTTCCTGCCCGCCGCGGCGCTGTGCGGCGCGCTGCTGCTCTCGCTCTCCTCGGTGGCCAGCAAGATGCTGGTGCCGGGGCTGATGGTGCCGGTCGGCATCGTCACCGCGCTGGTCGGCGTGCCGGTGTTCGTCGCGCTGGTCTTCACCCGGGGGCGGCGGTCGTGAGGCTGGAGGTCGAGCGGCTCACCCTCGGCTATGGCCGCCGCACCATCCTGGCGGAGGCGAGCCTGGAGCCGCTGCCGGGCGGCGCCATCACCGCGCTGATCGGGCCGAACGGCGCCGGCAAGTCCACCCTGCTGCGGGGCCTGGCCGGGCTGCTGCCGGCGCGCGGCTCGGTGCGGCTCGATGGGGAGGAGATGGCCGGGCAGTCGCTGGAGCGGCGGGCGCGGTCCATCGCCTACATGCCGCAGAGCCTGCCGCAGGGCGTGGCGCTGACGGTGATGGAGGCGCTGGTGGGCGCGCTGAAGGCCAGCCCCACCGCCGAGGGCATGCCCTCCGCCCGCGCCGCCGCCGAGCGCGCCCTGGCGCTGCTGGAGCGGCTCGGCATCGCCGAGCTGGCGCTGGTGGGGCTGGACCGGCTCTCGGGCGGGCAGCGGCAGCTCGCTGGCCTGGCCCAGGCGCTGGTGCGCCGCCCGCGCGTGCTGCTGCTGGACGAGCCGACCAGCGCGCTCGACCTGCGCCACCAGCTCGGCGTGATGCGGCTGGTGCGGGAGCTGACGCTGCAGCACGGGCTGGTGACGGTGCTGGTGGTGCACGACCTGGCGCTCGCCGCCCGCTTCGCCGACCGGGTGGTGATGATCGGCGAGGGCCGCGTGCGCGCCCAGGGCACGCCGGAGGAGACCCTGACGCCGGCGATGCTGGCCGAGGTCTATGGCGTCTCCGCCCGGGTGGAGCGCTGCTCGCACGGCCACCTCCAGGTGCTGGCCGACGCGCCGCTCTGAGCCCCGCCGGCGGAGGGCGGGCCGCTGCCGCCCCTATTCCTCGCTGCGGCCGATGCTGAGGCGGTCGATGCGCCAGCCGCGGCGTTCCAGCACGCGCAGCGTGTAGCGGCCCAGCGTGATCTCGGTGCCCACCGACGGGATCCCCCGCGCGCGGGCGATGGCGAGGCCGCCGGCGGTGCTGGCCTCGTCCTCCGGCAGGTCCCAGTCCAGCGCGTGGTTGATCTCGCGCAGGCGGGCGTCGCCGCGCACCTCGACGATGCCGTCCGCGTCGTTGTCGGCGATGATCGCCTCGCCGCGCTGGGCGATCTGCCCGACCACCACCTCGACGATGTCCTCCAGCGTCACCAGACCGCGGATGGTGCCGTACTCGTCCACCACCAGCGCCATCTTCGGCGTCATGGCGCGGAAGGCGTGCAGCTGCTCGCGCAGCGGGCGCATCTCCGGCACGAAGCTGGCGGGGGCGGCGAAGCGCTTCAGCTCCGGCGCGCCGCCCTCCTTGCGGGCGGCGGCCAGCGCGTGCAGCGCGGCGCGGGCGTCGACGATGCCCAGCACCTCCTCGCCGCGCCGGCGCCAGAGCGGCATGCGGCTGTGCGGCGCGGCCAGCAGCCGCTCCAGCACCGCCTCGGGCGGCGCGTCGGCGTCGAGCGCCTGGATGCGGGCGCGGTGGGTCATCACGTCGCCCACCGTCAGGTCGTCCAGCGCCAGCACGCCGCGCAGCATGCGGCGCTCCTCCTGCGCCGCCGCCTCCGCGTCGCCGCGCTCATCGGTGCCGTGCAGCTCGATGGCGCCGAGCAGCTCCTCCTCGCCGCGCCGCGCCTGCACCTGCGAGATGCCGAACAGGCGGAACACGTGGCTGAGCAGCCAGTTCACCGCGCCGCCGAGCGGCCCCAGCAGGCGCATCACGCCGCCCAGCAGCGGCGCCGCCGCCAGCGCCGTGGCGTCCGGCCGCTGCAGCGCATAGGTCTTGGGCAGCACCTCGGCGAAGATGACCAGCACCACCGTCATCGCCAGCGAGGCATAGACCACCCCCTCCTCGCCGAACCAGGCGATCAGCAGGCTGGAGGCCAGGGCGGTGGCGGTGGTGTTGACGAAATTGTTGCCCACCAGCAGCGCGGCCAGGAAGCGGTCCTTGCGCTCCTGCAGCCGGGCCAGGGTGGTGGCGCGGCGGTCGCCTTCCTTCACGCGGCGGGTGATGAAGGCCCGGCTCGCGGCGGTGATGGCGGTCTCGCTCCCCGAGAACAGGGCCGAGAGAACCAGCAATGCCAGAATCGCTCCCAGCATCGCCCAACTTGCCACGTCCATCGCTTCCTGGCGTCCTTTCCGCAGGGTGGAGCCCTGCACCTGCCAGAGCGCGGGGGCTGGATGCAAGCACCGATGGCGCGGGGCACGGATGGCCATGGCGCAGGGAGGGGTGGCGCAGGCACGGAGATCGCGGCTGCCCTGCCGCGCCTGCTCTGGCGTGGCGGAGCGGGCCGGGGCATGTTGACCGGCCCGGCGCGCCATGATGGGGCCCCCCGCTTCCGCGGGGCCGGCGCGCCGCGACAAGGAGCGCAGCACCATGCGAATTCTGCTGGTGGAAGATGATGCCGAGGTGGGCCGCTTCGTGAGGAAGGGGTTGCAGGAGGCCGGGCACACGGTCGAGCACACCACCAACGGGCGGGACGGCCTGTTCATGGCGGCGGGCGAGAGCTTCGACCTGCTGGTGCTGGACCGGATGCTGCCGGGCGGCGTCGATGGCGTGCGCCTAGTGGAGACGCTGCGTGGCCAGGGCAACCACACGCCCGTGCTGTTCCTCTCGGCCATGTCCGGGGTGGATGAGCGGGTGAAGGGGCTGAAGGCGGGCGGCGACGACTACCTGGTGAAGCCCTTCGCCTTCGCCGAGCTGCTGGCCCGCGTCGAGGCGCTGGGCCGCCGCCCGGCGGTCGACGCGCCGGCCACGCGGCTGAAGGTGGCCGACCTGGAGCTCGACCTGCTCTCCCGCACCGTGACGCGGGCGGGCAAGAAGATCGACATCCAGCCGCGCGAGTTCCGCCTGCTGGAGCACCTGATGCGCCATGCCGGGCAGGTGGTGACCCGCACCATGCTGCTGGAGAAGGTGTGGGACTACCATTTCGACCCGCAGACCAACGTGATCGACGTGCATGTCTCCCGCCTGCGGCAGAAGCTGGACAAGGGGCAGGACAGGCCGCTGATCCACACGGTGCGCAACGCCGGCTACATGATCCGCGCCGAGCCGTGAGCGCCACGCCGTGCCGTGACCGCGCCCGGCCATGACGGGCGCCTGATGCCCCACACCCGCCGCCGGCAGCAGCATCCGGGGCCGCTCTGGCGGCTGCTCTCCTCGGCCGGCTTCCGCTTCGCGCTGCTGTTCGCGGTGGTGTTCCTGGCGGCGGGGCTGGCCTTCGCCGGCGTGCTCTGGTGGGGCACCGCCGGCACGCTGGAGCGGCAGACCGATTCCGCCATCCGCGCCGACGCCATGGCGCTGGCCGAGCGCGGCCGCGACTCCGGCCTGGCCGTGCTGGCCGAGGCGGTGGAGGAGCGGCTGGCGCTCGATGCCGAGGGCCTCTCCATCTACCTGCTGTTCGACCCCGCCGGGCGGCGCCTGGCGGGCAACCTCGCCGCGCTGCCGCCGCCGCGCCCGGGCGAGAGCTCCTGGTACCGCCTCAGCGTCGACCATGACGATTCCGGCCCCGGCGAGGCGCGGCTGCTGGTGCTGGACCTGCCGGATGGCAGCAAGCTGGCGGTGGGCCGCGAGGTGAGCGAGAAGCAGCGCCTGCGCGACCTGCTGACCGAGGGCCTGGCCTGGGCGGCGGGGGCGGCGCTGTTCTTCGCCCTGCTCGGCGCGCTGCTGATGCGGCGGGCGCTGGAGCGGCGGCTGACGCCGGCCACCACCACCGCCGCGCTGATCGCCGGCGGCGACCTCTCGCAGCGCGTGCCGATCTCGCTGCATGACGACGAGTTCGACCGGCTGGGCGCCAGCATGAACGCCATGCTCGACCGCATCGCCCACCTGATGGACGGGGTGCGCGGCGTCTCGGACGCCATCGCGCACGATCTGCGCACGCCCATCGCCCGTGCCCGCAACGGGCTGGAGGAGGCGCTGCTGGAGGAATCGGACGACCCGGCGGTGCTGCGCGGCGCCATCGAGCGCGGCATCGCCGACCTCGACAACGTCACCCGCGTGTTCCAGGCCGTGCTGCGAATCGCCGAGGTGGAGGCGGGCGCCCGCCGCGCCGCCTTCGCGCCGCTCGACCTCTCCCTGCTGCTGGCCGACGCCGCCGAGCTCTACGGCGCCTCGGCCGAGGCGCGCGGCCAGACGCTGAACACCGATTGGCCGGCGAGCCTGCCCCTGGTGGGCGACCGCGACCTGCTGCTGCAGGTGGTGGCCAACCTGCTGGACAATGCGGTGAAGTTCACCGTCCCGGGCGGCAACATCACGCTCTCCGCGCAGCGCGAGTCCGAGTGGGTGCTGGTGCGGGTGGCCGATGAGGGCCCCGGCCTCTCGGCGCAGGACCGCGGCCGGGTGGGGGAGCGGTTCTTCCGCGCCGATTCGGCGCGCACCACGCCCGGCTCGGGGCTCGGCCTCTCGCTGGTGCGGGCGGTGGTGCAGCTGCATGGCGGGGCGCTGTGGTTCGAGGATGCCGGCGGGCCGCCGCAGCGGCCGGGGCTGGCCGTGCTGTTCCAGCTTCCCGCCAGCCCCCTTTCCGCCAATGCCCTTTCCGCCAATGCCCTTTCCGCTGGCGCCCTCTCCTCTGGCGCATGACCCATGCTTCATGCCGCGCCCATCGCCGGGCAGGGGGGACGCTCCCAGATTGGCGGCCATGTTCCTCCGCCTTCCCTGCCTGCTGGCCATGCTGCTCTCCGCCATGCCGGCCGCCGGCGCCGAGCTGCGGCTGCTCTCGCCGGGGCTGGCCTACTGCGATGAACTGGCCGCCCGCTTCTCGCGCCTGCCAAGAACCCGCCAGGACGCCGCGCGCGGCCTCGCCCTGGAAGGGAGGCGGCTGTGCGAGGCAGGGCATGTCCGCACCGGCGTGGCCAAGCTGCGCCGGGCGCTGCGCGCGGCCCAAGACCTTTCGCCAATGCCCAAGCCGTCCCATCCCTGAGCGCGCGGCCCCTGGCCGGCCGGCCCGGGCGCCATGATCCGCACGGCCCTGGCGGGGGCGGGCGCGCTCTGTGCCGGCATAGGGCTGGCGCGCTTCGCCTATGTGCCGCTGTTTCCCGCCATGGTGGCGGCGGGCTGGGTGGAGGGCGGCGAGGCCGGGCTGCTCGGCGCCTGCAACCTCACCGGCTATCTCGCGGGGGCGCTGGGCGGGCGGGCGCTGGGGCGGCGCCTCGGCGTGCCGGCGGCGCTGGATGCCGGCATGGCGCTGGTGGTGCTCTCCTTCCTGGCCTGCGCGCTGCACGGGCCGGGCCTGGGCTGGCTGCTCTGGCTGGCGCTGTGGCGCGGTCTGGCGGGGCTGGCGGGGGGCATCCTGATGTCGCTGGCCGGACCGGCGGTGCAGGCGGTGCTGCCGCCCGCGCGGCGCTCGGCCGCCACCGGCATGGTGGTGGCGGGCATCGGCGCGGGGGTGGTGCTGGGGGCGCTGGCGGTGCCGGCGCTGGTGCCGGGCGGGCTGCCGCTGGCCTGGGTGGGGCTGGGGCTGCTCTCGCTGCTGGTCTGGCTCGGGCTGCGGCGCCACTGGCCGGCGCCGCCCGCCGCCGAGACCATGCGCCTGCCCACCGGCCAGGCGGTGCCGCGCGCCGGCGCGCTGCTGCTGGCCTACCTGCTCTCGGCCACCGGCATGGTGCCGCCGATGGTCTATCTCGCCGATCTCGGCGTGCGCGGGCGCGGGCTGGAGGCGGCGGCCACGGCGCTGCTCTGGGTGCTGTTCGGGCTGGGCGCCGCGGCGGGCACGCTGCTGGGCGGGCGGCTCGCCGGCCGCATCGGCGGGCGGCGGACGCTGACGCTGTGGATGGCGGCGCAGGTGGCGGCGCTCGGCCTCGGCCTGCTGCCCGGCGCCGGCGCGGCGCTGCTGGCGGCGGCCCTGATCGGCTTCGCCGGGGTCGGCGCCAGCGCCGTGGCCCTGGCGGCGGCGCGCGAGATCGGCGGCCCCGCCGCCGGCATCCTCTGGGCGCGGGCCACGGTGATCTACGCCCTGGCCCAGGCGGTGACCGGCTTCGCCCTGGCCGCGCTGTTCCACGCCACGGGGGACAGCCACGCGGCGGTGTTCGGCGCTGGGCTGCTGGCCTCGGCGGCGGCGTTGGCGGTGGCCTGGGCAGGGCAGCGCCTCGCCTGATCGTGCGGGGCAGGGCGCTTCCCGGCCGGGCGCCCGCCGCCCAATCTCTCGCCATGGCAGATCCGTTCGACCTTGACCGCTTCGTCCAGGCGCAGGCGCCGGTCATCGACCAAGTGCGGCGCGAGCTGGCGGCGGGCCAGAAGCGCAGCCACTGGATGTGGTTCGTCTTTCCACAGCTACGCGGCCTCGGCCATAGCGGCATGGCGCAGCGCTACGGCATCGCCTCGCTGGCGGAGGCGCGGGCCTATCTGGCCCATCCCGTGCTCGGCTCCCGGCTGCGGGACTGCGCGGCGCTGATGAACGCCGTGCCGGGCCGCTCGGCGCACGACATCCTGGGCAGCCCGGACGACATGAAGTTCCAGTCCAGCATGACGCTGTTCGCGCAGGCGGCGCCGGCGGAGCCCGCCTTCGCCGCCGCGCTGGACCGGTTCTATGGCGGCGCCCGCGACGCGCGCACCCTGGCCGCGCTCCCCCCGGAAAACTGACAGAAAGAAGATGGGGGTCCGGGGGAATTCCTTCCCCCGGCCTTCCCTGTCACGCGAACATCGGCCGCACATCCCGGAGCGGCTGCCACGCCGGCTTGCCATCCTTGTCCACCAGCACCGAGCGCACGCCTTCGGCGAAATCCGGGTGCCGGGTGACGCTGCGGGTCAGCACCAGCTCCTGCTCCAGACAGCCGGGCAGGTCGAGACTGGCGCCGCGCTCCAGCAGCTCCAGCGTCACCGCCACGCTGGTCGGCGAGACGCGGGCGAGGATGGCCTGCTGCTCGCGCGCCCAGTCCGTGGCTTCGGCCTGCAGCGCCGCCTCGATGCCGGCGCGGTCCGCATGGCCGAAGCAGCGCTCGATGGCCGGGCGGAGCCCAGCGATGCGCCCCTCCGGCACGGCCTCGGCGAAGCGTTCCACCGCCGCGGCGTCGCCGCTCTCCAGCAGGGCGGCGCGGAGCGCAGCCAGCTTCTCGCGCGGCACGAAATGGGTGGCGAGCCCGGCCTCCACCGCCTCGGCGCCCTTCAGCCGGGCGCCGGTGAGGGCGATCCAGCGCCCCATCGCGCCGCTGGGCGAGCCGGGCAGGCGCGGCAGCACGTAGCTGGTGCCGACATCGGGGAAGAGCGCGATGGCCGTCTCCGGCATGGCCAGCAGGGCGTGCTCGGTGACGATGCGGTGGCTGCCATGCACCGAGACGCCGAGCCCGCCGCCCATGCACACGCCGTCGATCAGGCTGACCCAGGGACGCGGGAAGGTGGCGATGCCGGCATTCACCGCGTATTCGCGGGTGAAGAAGGCCTCCACCGCCTCGAAGCGGCCGTCCAGCACGTCCTGCCGCACCTGGCGGACATCGCCGCCGGCGCAGAAGGCACGGTCGCCGGCGCCTTCCAGCAGCACCATCCGCACCTCCGGCGCGTCCCGCCATTCGGCGAGGGCGGCGGCGAAGCCGTCGATCATGGCGAGGTCCAGCGCGTTCAGGGCGCGGGGGCGGTTCATGGTGAGGTGGCCCACGGCGCCCTCCCGCCGGATGATCAGGCTGGCTTCGGCTTGGGTCATCGACGATCCTCCGTTCGGTTGTGCGGCGCAGGGTCGCGGCATGGCGCGCGGTTGACAACCCGCCCGCCGGCGGGAATGCAGCGCCGTAGGCACGAAGCACGGGGGATGAACAGGATGGCGGAGCCGCTGGTCCGCTTCGAGGGCGTGCGCAAGGCCTATGGCGCGGCGGCCTCCGGCTATGCCGTGCAGCGGCTGGACCTGGAGGTGGAGAAGGGCGAGCTGCTCACCCTGCTCGGCCCCTCCGGCTCCGGCAAGACGACGACGCTGATGCTGCTGGCCGGCTTCGAGATGCCGAGCGAGGGGCGCATCCTGCTCGGCGGGCGGGACATCGCGCGGCTGCCGCCGCACAGGCGGGGCATCGGCGTGGTGTTCCAGTCCTACGCGCTGTTCCCGCACATGAGCGTGGCGGAGAACGTGGCCTTCCCGCTGGAGGTGCGCGGCGTGCCCAAGGCCGCGCGCGCCGAGCGGGTGCGGAAGGCGCTGGCCATGGTGCGGTTGGAGAGCTTCGGCGAACGGCGGCCCACCCAGCTCTCGGGCGGGCAGCAGCAGCGCGTCGCGCTGGCCCGCGCCATGGTGTTCGAGCCGCCCATCGTGCTGCTGGACGAGCCGCTGGGCGCGCTGGACAAGGCGCTGCGCGAGGAGATGCAGTACGAGATCCGCGCCCTGCACCAGCGCCTGGGCCTGACCATGATGTACGTGACGCACGACCAGCAGGAGGCGCTCACCCTCTCGGACCGCATCGCCGTGTTCGAGGGCGGGCGCATCCGCCAGCTCGCCGCGCCGCGCCGCCTCTACGAGCAGCCGGAGAACGCCTTCGTCGCCGGCTTCGTGGGCGAGAACAACCGGCTGCCCGGCGTGGTGCGGAGCGCACCCGAGGGGGAGGGGCGGGACCGCGCCATCCGGGTGATGCTCGACAGCGGCACCGAGGTGCTGGCGCGTCCCGTGGATGCCGGCGCGCCCGGCAGCCGCTGCCTCGTCGCGGTGCGGCCGGAGCGGGTGGCGGTGGCCGCCATCCTCGCCTCCGAGATGGGGGAGGACGCGCTTTCCGCCCGGCTGGTCGAGGTGATCTTCCAGGGCGACCATGTGCGGCTGCGCCTGAGCCTGGGCGATGGCGCCGAGGTGGTGGCCAAGCGCCCCGTGGGGGCGGGGATGCTGCCGGAGCCGGGCACGCTGGTCTCGGTGGCGTGGGATCCGGCGCACGCCCACGCCTTCGCCGCGGAAGGCTGAGAGGCGCGGCGGAGGCCTTTGCCCTTCAACCCCTTCGCGTCCTGGCCTAGGCTGCGCGGCGGGAGAGCCGGCGGTCCCGGCCAGGGGAGCAAGACGATGCTGCGGAGAGGTTTCGGCGCCATGCTGGCGCTGGGTGTTGGCCTGCTGGGCACGGGTCTTTCGGGCGGCGCCGCGCAGGCGCAGGGGCGGGACCTGACCATCGTCTCCTGGGGTGGCGCCTACCAGGACGCGCAGCGCGAGGTGTTCTTCCGCCCCTGGCAGCAGCAGGGCAATGCCCGCCTGCTGGAGGAGACCTGGGATGGCGGCGTCGGCGTGCTGCGCGCCAAGATCCAGTCCGGCGCCAACAACTGGGACCTGGTGCAGGTGGAGAGCGAGGAGCTGCTGCTCGGCTGCGAGGAGGGGCTGTTCGAGAAGATGGACTACGCCGCCATCGGCGGGCGGGAGCACTACATCCCCGAGGCCGTCAGCGAGTGCGGCGTCGGCAACATCCTCTATTCCTTCGTGCTGGCCTATGACCGCGCGCGCATGGCCAATGGCCCGCGCAGCTGGGCCGACTTCTTCGACACGGCGAAGTTCCCCGGCAAGCGCGGCCTGCGCCGCGGCCCGAAGGTGACGCTGGAGATCGCGCTGCTGGCCGATGGCGTGGCCCCGGGCGAGGTCTACAAGCTGCTCGGCACCAGCGCCGGCGTGGACCGCGCCTTCCGCAAGCTCGACACGCTGAAGCAGGACATCATCTGGTGGGAGCGCGGCAGCCAGCCGCCGCAGCTGCTGGCCAGCGGCGAAGTCGCCATGACCAACGCCTACAATGGCCGCATCAGCGCCGCCAACCAGAATGACGGGCGCAATTTCGGCATCGCCTGGTCCGGCAACGTCTTCACCCTCGATTCCTGGGTGATCATGAAGGGCAGCCCGAACAAGGCGGCGGCGCTCGACTTCCTGAAGTTCGTCGGCCAGCCCAATGTCCAGGCCGGGCTGCCGCCGCGCATCCCCTATGGCGTGACGGCCAAGGGCGCCAACGCCAACCTCGCCCCCGCCGTGCTGGCCAACCTGCCCACCGCGCCAGAGAATGCCGAGGGCGCGCTGCAGCTGAACGACCAGTTCTGGCTCGACAACCTCGACAAGCTGAACCAGCGCTTCAACAACTGGGTCTCGCGCTGACTTGGCCCAAGGGACGAATGCGCCGCTGAAAGCGCGGCTGGCGGCGGCGGCGCTGGTGGCGCCGCTGCTGCTGTTCCTGCTTGGCGTCTTCGTGCTGCCGATCGGCGCCTTCCTGTTCCGCGCGGTGCAGGAGGGCGAGGTGGCGCCGGTGCTGCCGCGCACCCTGGCCGCGCTCTCGGCCTGGGACGGCACGGCGCCGCCGGGCGAGCCCGCCTTCGCCGCGCTGGTCGAGGACCTGCGGGAAGCGCGGGCGCGCGACCAGCAGGCGGGCGGCGGCGGCATCGCCCGCGCCGCGGCGCGGCTGAACGCCGACCTGCCCGGCTTCCGCTCCCTGCTGCCGATGACCGCCCGGCGCGTGGCCCAGCCCTTCGAGGGCGGGGCGCGCGCGGCGGTGCTGGCGATCAGCGAGGAGTGGGGCGGCATCGCCCCCTGGGGCGCCATCCGCCGCGCCGGCGGCCCGGTCTCGGACTTCAACCTGCTGGCGGTGCTCGACCTGAAGCGGGACGCCACCGGCAGCCTCGCCACCGCGCCGCCGGACGAGGCGATCTTCCGCGCCATCCTCTGGCGCACCCTGTGGATGGGGCTGCTGGCCACGCTCATCTGCCTCGGCGTCGGCTACCCGCTGGCCTGGCTGATCGCCACCGCGCCGCCGCGCGCTGTGCCCTGGCTGATGGCCGGCGTGCTGCTGCCCTTCTGGACCAGCCTGATCGTCCGCACCGCCGCCTGGATGGTGCTGCTGCAACGCGAGGGGGTGGTGAACGCCGCCCTCGGCGCGCTGCAGCTGACCTCCGGGCCGCTGCCGCTGCTGTTCAACCGCGGCGCCGTGCTGCTGGCCATGGTGCACATCCTGCTGCCCTTCATGGTGCTGCCCATCTATGCCAGCCTGAAGTCGCTGGACTGGCGGCTGCCGCGCGCCGCCGTCTCGCTCGGCGCCGCGCCGGCGCTGGCCTTCTGGCGGGTGACGCTGCCGCTCTCCCTGCCAGGGGTGGGGGCGGGGTGCCTGCTGGTGTTCATCCAGGCGCTGGGCTTCTACGTCACGCCCGCTTTGCTCGGCGGCGCCAACGACCAGATGCTGCCCTATTTCGTCGCCTTCTACGCCTCCCGCACGGTCAACTGGGGGATGGCGGCGGCGCTCTCCTGCCTGATCCTGGCGGCGGTGGCGGTGATCCTGGCGGTGTATGGCCGGCTCGTCGGCTTCTCGCGGATGCGTGCGGCATGAGCGCCGGCCCCGCCACGCCGCGCATCCCCGCGCGCATCGCCGGCCGCGAGGCCCCGGCCGCGCCCGTGCCGCCCGCCGCG
>NZ_JBHSCH010000074.1:0-19903 GCF_042651065.1 Teichococcus aestuarii | reverse complement strand
TGGACCCCCTCGCCGCCGCCGCGCGGGCGCTGGAGATGGCGCCGGCCATCGTGCGGCTGGCCGCCCAGGCCGCCGTGCCGCCGGACGAGGCCGCCCGCGCCTGGGCCGCGGTGGGGGAGAGCTTCCACCTCCCCGGCCTGCGGCTGGCGGCGACGCAGGCCCCGGCCAACGGCCCCTTCGGCACCCGCGCCAAGGCCGCGCTGCTGGACGACCTGGCCGATCTGCAGACCCGCCTCGCCGCCCGCGCGCTGAAGGGCGCGCTGCCGCAGGCGGAGACGGCCATGCGCATCGCCCAGGAGGCGGCCTCGCGCCCCGACCTGGCGGGCGTGACGGTGGCGGTGCGGGAACTCTCCCGCATCGCCTGACCGGCAGAAAAAAGATGGGGGGTCCGGGGGGAATTCATTCCCCCCGGCCTTCCTCCGGGGCAGTCTGCCCCCCCATGAACACCCGCTTCTCGCGCCAGGCCTGGGCCTGGGCCCTGTATGACTGGGCCAACAGCGCCTTCCCCACCGTCGTCTCCACCTTTGTCATCGCCGCCTACTTCACCCAGGGAATCGCGCCCGACCCCGCCACCGGCCAGGCCCAGTGGGGCTGGATGCAGACGGGGGCGGGCATCGCCATCGCCTTGCTCTCCCCCCTGCTCGGCGCCGTGGCCGATGCCGGCGGGCGGCGGCGGATGATGCTGCTGGCCTGCACCCTGCTCACCGCCATCGCCACCGGCCTGGTCTGGTTCGCCACGCCGGAGCCGGGCAGCGCGCTCTGGGCGCTGGCCTGCGTCGGCATCGCCACGGTGGGGTTCGAGCTGGGCACGGTGTTCTACAATTCCATGCTGCCGCAGGTGGCGCCGCCCGAGCGGGTGGGGCGGCTCTCCGGCCTCGCCTGGGGGCTGGGCTATGCGGGGGGCCTCGCCTGCCTGGTGGTGGCGCTGCTGCTGCTGGTGCGGCCCGACCCCTCGCCCCTCGGCCTGGACCGCGGCGCGGCCGAGCATGTGCGTGCCACCGCCCTGCTGGTGGCGGTTTGGATGCTGGGCTTCGGCTGGCCGGTGCTGGTGCTGCTGCCCGACCCGCCGCCGCCGCGCCCGGCCTGGGGCACGGCCATCCGCCAGGGCGTGGGCGAGATCGGCGCGCTGCTGCGGGGGCTGCCGCGCAACCCCGTGCTGGCGCGCTTCCTGCTGGCGCGGCTGTTCTACACGGACGGGCTGAACACGCTGTTCGCTTTCGGCGCCATCTACGCCGCCGGCACCTTCGGCATGGGCTTCGACGAGATCCTGCTGTTCGGCATCGCGCTCAACGTCACCGCCGGGCTGGGCGCCGCCGGCTTCGGGCTGCTGGAGGACCGGCTGGGCGCGCGGCGCACCATCCTGGTGGCGCTGGCGGCGCTGCTGGGGCTCGGCCTGGGCGTGGTGCTGGCCGAGGACAAGGGCGTGTTCTGGGCGCTGGCCCTGGCGCTCGGCCTGTTCATCGGACCGGCGCAATCGGCCTCGCGCAGCTACATGGCGCGGCTGGCGCCGCCCGACGAGGTGGCGGCGCATTTCGGCCTCTTCGCCCTCTCGGGGCGCATCACCGGCTTCATGGGGCCGGCGGTGCTGGCCCTCGTCACCGCCGCCACGCAGAGCCAGCGCGCCGGCATGGCCACCGTGCTGGGCTTCCTGGCGCTGGGCGGCGCCATCCTCCTGACCGTCAGGGAGCCCCGGCGATGAGCCGCGCCTGGCTGCTCACCCACCCCGAGGTGGCGATCGACCCGGCCGTGGCGGTCACCGAATGGGGCCTCGCCCCGCGCGGCCGGGCGCGGGCGGAGGCGCTGGCGCGGCTCCCCTGGGCGCGGGGCCTGCGGCACATCGCCAGCAGCGCCGAGCGCAAGGCGCGGGAGACGGCGGAATGCCTCGCCGCCGCCACCGGCCTGCCGGTGCGGGTGCATCCTGGCCTCGGCGAGAACGACCGCAGCGCCACCGGCTACCTCCCGCCGCCGGAATTCGAGGCGATGGCCGATGCCTTCTTCGCCCGGCCCGAGGAGAGCGTGCGCGGCTGGGAGCGGGCGGTGGACGCGCAGGCCCGCATGGTGGCGGCGGTGGAAGCGGTGCTGGCGGAGAGCAAGGGCGAGGTGGCCATCGTCGCGCATGGGGCGGTGGGGGCGCTGCTGCTCTGCCACCTCGCCGGGCGGCCGATCTCCCGCGCCGAGGACCAGCCGGGGCGTGGCGGCGGCAATCTCTACGTCTTCGGGCGGGAGAGCCGCCACCTGCTGTGCGGATGGACAGCCTTCGAGGATGCCGGGCTGGCCTAGGACACAAGCGCGGCGCCAGGGGTCAGGAAGGACATCTACCCCCGGCCCACCGCCATCTCTTTCCGTCAGCCCGCCGGGCTGCCTTCCACCGTCTCGCTGCCGGCGCGCCAGCGATGGGTGGAGGCGCCGAAGGCCACCATCTTGCCCGCCGCGTCGAACACCTCGGTGCGGGCGAAGAAGATGTTGCGGCCGCGCGAGACCACCTTGCCCTCGGCCCGCAATTCGCCCTCCGACACCTGGCCGGTGAAGCGGCAATCCAGGTCGATCGTCACCGCCTTGCGGATGTTGCCCGGCACGCTGCACCAGAGGCCGGCGAAGGCCGCCGCCTGGTCGAGCAGCGAGAGGATCACGCCGCCATGGACGATGCCGCTGCGGTTGTGGTGGCGCGCATCGGCGTCGCAGACGACGCAGGCATAGCCATCCCGCCACTCGGTGAGGCGGATGCCGATGAGGTCATGATAGGGCGGCGCCGGGGAGGCGAGGTCGGTCTTGGACATGGGCGTTTGCCTGCCTGCTGCGGCGCAGCACGTCAAGGCGCCAGCCGGGCCGCCAGGGCGGGGGAGAGGCCGGCGGTCGGCGTCCGGCCCGGCGGGGGCGGCACGGGCAGCGGCGTGGCGGCGTGGCGCAGCAGGCATTCCAGGCTGTCCAGCACCGGCACGGCGAGGCGCGGCGCGAGATGCGGCGCCAGCCCGGCCAGCCCGGCGCCGCCCAGCACCACGCAGGCGGCGCCCTCCGCCACCGCGTCTTCCGCCGCATCCGCCAGCAGGGCCAGGGCGCGCTCCGGCTCCCGCGCGATCATGTCGCCCGTCGGCGCCACGGCGCGCACCAGCACCCGCTCGCGCGGCCAGCCGCGGGAGAGGGCGAATTCCTCCAGCATCGGCACCCAGGCGGCGCCGCCCGTCAGCAGCGCCACGCGCGGATGCGCGGCGAGCGCGAGGGCGAGCGACGCATCCGCCATGCCGGTGACGGGGATGCCCGCCAGCTCCCGCGCCGCGTCCAGCCCCGGATCGCCGAAGCAGGCGATGGCGATGGCATCGACGCTGCCGGCGTGCTCCGCCACCTGCTCCAGCACCGCGTGCCCGGCGATGGCCGCCGCCACCCGGCTGGCGATGTAGCGCGCGCCGAAGCGCGCCGTGGCGGGCACGAGCGCGACATGCGCCAGGCCGAGCCGCGGCAGCGCCGCCGTGGCCAGCGCGCGCATCCGCTCCGTCATCGCGCTGTCGGTGTTGCCGTTGAGCAGGAGGATTCGCATGCGGCGGCCCTGAAGGAACTGGCGGGGTCCGGGGTGACCCTGTCACCCCGGCGGGGGCGCGGGGGCGGCGCCCCCGCTACTTCGAGAACCGGTAGGGTGCCGCGCTTTCCTCGTGCGGGTCCAGGTTGAGCCGGTGCTCCAGCGGCGGGAAGGCGCGGGAGCGGCACTCGGCACGGTCGCACAGGCGGCAGGAGAGGCCGATGCCGGTGCGCGCGCGCTGCAGGTCCAGCCCGTCCGCATAGACCACCTCCGCGGCCCGCCCGATGTCGCACCCCATGGCGACGACATGCACCGGCGCCGGCTCGCCCCACCGGCTCGGCCCCGTGACGGTGCGGGCGAAGCAGAGGAAGGCGGCGCCGTCCGGCAGCTCGGCCAGCTGCACGCGCAGGGCGCCCGGCGTGGCGAAGGCGGTGTGCACCACCCAGCGCGGGCAGGAGCCGCCGAAGCGCGCGAAGGGGAAGCCCGCCGCCGAGAAGCGCTTGTCCACGTTGCCGGCGGGATCGACGCGCAGGAAGAAGAAGGGCACGCCGCGCGCCCCTTCCCGCTGCAGGGTGGAAAGGCGGTGCGCCACCTGCTCGAAGCTGACGCCGAAGCGCGCGGCCAGCAGGTCGAGGTCATGCCGCAGGGCGCGGGCGGCGGCGAGGAAGGCGGCATAGGGCATCAGCAGCGCGCCCGCCGCGTAGTTGAGCAGGCCGATGCGGATCAGCGCCGCCGCCTCCTGGGTGCTGGGCGCGGCGGGGGCCAGGATCTCCTCCACCGCCTCGCGCGCCTCCAGCAGCATAAGCTGGAAGGCCATCTGGAAGCCGCGGCTCTCGCGCGGCAGGTGCTCGGAGAGTTCCAGCAGCCGCGCGGCGGGGTCGTAGCGGCGCAGGCTCCCTTCCAGCGGCACGACGCGCACGCGCAGGTCGTGCCGGTGGCGCAGCCGCTCGGCGATGGCGTGGTTCAGCTCGGCGGGCGCCGCGCCCAGCTCGGCGCCGATGCGCTCCGCCACCGCCTCCAGCGCGGGGAAGACATTGGCGCGCTCGTGGAAGAAGTCGCGCGCCTCCTCGGTGGGCAGCAGGATGCGCCGGCCGCTGGGGAGCGCGATGCCGCTGGCATCCTCCCGCGCCACGCGCAGCGCGCGGTAGAGGGCGAGCATGGCGCGACCGGCATTGGGCGCGCTGCCGGCGAGCAGGCGCAGCTCCTCCTCCGGCAAGGCCTCCAGGCCGAGCTGCGGATCGGCCAGCACCTCGCGCAGCTGGCTCTCGAGCTGCCGCTCCTGGTTGCCGGAGAGGGCGGCGAGGTCGACCTGCAGGGTCTGGCCCAGCTTGATGAGCAGCGCGGCGGTGACGGCGCGCTGGTCGTGCTCGATCAGGTTCAGGTAGCTGGCGGAAATACCGAGGCGGGCGGCCAGGGCCTGCTGCGTCAGCCCCTGCTCCTGGCGCAGGCGCCGGACGGTGCGGCCGATCAGCGGGCGGGACATTCTTTACAACCTTTACAGATTTACGGGCCGGACTGTGAAGCCCGCCACCTTGTTGCGCCTGCAACAGCAAGATGCCGGGTGAACTTCGCGCCCGCAATGTGAATTATTGACGCACAGGCCGAGCGCCTCAAGCAGCATCAGGAGACCCAAGGCATGCGTCACATCCCCGCCCCCCTCCGCGCCCCCGATGGCGGCGCCGCCAGCGGCTCCTCCGGCGACCGCTTCGCCGGCATCCGGCGCGACTACACCCAAGCCGAGGTCGAGGCGCTGGCCGGCTCCTTCCGGGTGAAGCACACCCTGGCCGAGATGGGCGCCCGCCGCCTGTGGCAGCTGCTGCACAGCGAGCCCTATGTGAACACGCTGGGCGCGCTCACCGGCAACCAGGCGCTGCAACAGGTGAAGGCGGGGCTGAAGGCCATCTATCTCTCCGGCTGGCAGGTGGCGGCGGACGCCAACTCGGCCGGCGAGATGTACCCGGACCAGTCTCTCTACCCGGTGGATTCGGTGCCGAAGGTGATCAAGCGCATCAACGCCGCGCTGCGCCGCGCCGACCAGATCGCCCATATGGAGGCGGCGCAGGGCAAGGCGCAGGACGACACCCCGTGGATGGCGCCGATCATCGCCGATGCCGAGGCCGGCTTTGGCGGCGCGCTGAACGCCTATGAGCTGACCCGCGCGATGATCGAGGCCGGCGCCGCCGGCGTGCATTTCGAGGACCAGCTGGCCAGCGAGAAGAAGTGCGGCCATCTCGGCGGCAAGGTGCTGGTGCCGATCAGCCAGCACATCCGCACGCTGAACGCGGCGCGCCTCGCCGCCGATGTGGAGGGCGTGCCCACCGTGCTGCTCTGCCGCACGGATGCCGAGAGCGCGCAGCTGCTGACCGCCGATGTCGATGAGCGGGACCGCCCCTTCATCAGCGGCGAGCGCACGGCCGAGGGCTTCCACCGCATCAAGCCAGGCGTGGGCAAGCAGTACGCCATCGCCCGCGGCCTGGCCTACGCGCCCTATGCCGACCTGCTGTGGTGGGAGACCTCCGACCCCGACCTCGACGACGCCCGCGCCTTCGCCGAGGCCATCCACAAGGAATTCCCCGGCAAGCTGCTGGCCTACAACTGCTCGCCCAGCTTCAACTGGAAGCGCAAGATGGGCGAGGCGGCGGCGGCCCGCTTCCAGCGCGAGCTGGGGGAGATGGGCTACAAGTTCCAGTTCATCACGCTGGCCGGCTTCCACTCGCTGAACTACGGCATGTTCCGGCTCGCCCGCGGCTACAAGGAGCGCGGCATGGCGGCCTATTCCGAACTGCAGCAGGCCGAGTTCGCCGCCGAGGCGGAGGGCTACACCGCCACGCGCCACCAGCGCGAGGTGGGCGTCAGCTATTTCGACGCGGTGGCCACCGCCGCCTCGGGCGGCACCGCCAGCACCACCGCCATGGCGCACAGCACCGAGACGGCCCAGTTCCACGACGATGGCCACGACGCCGCGCACGCGCCGGCAATGGCCAAGTAAGCAACGCAGGACACAGGGAAACACGACCATGACGCATGACGACGATTTCGACGACGGCCTGGTGCACAGCCACAACTGGGCGACCGAGCCGGCCATCCCGCCCGCCCTGCACGGGCTGAAGGGTCCGCCGGAGGCGGCCTCCATCCCGACGCCGAGCACGGCCTTCCGCGACGACACGATGGGCCACTGAGAGGCCGGGCCGGGGGAGGAAGCGCCCCCGGCCCGCCGCTATCCGCCGAGCAGGCCGCCGACGATGCCGACCGTGCCGGCGATGATCACCGTGTTGAAGAAGAACGCGATGATGCTGTGCAGCGTGGCGATGCGGCGGATCGGCGCCGAATGCGTGTCCACATCCGTCACGCCATTGGTCGTGCCGACGCCGATGGAGAGATAGAGGAACTCGGAGAAGGCCGGATTCCCGGCGCCGCCATGGAAGCGGATGCCGCCGCCGGTGAGGTAGAACTCCCGCGCATAGTCCTGCGCGAACAGCGTGTGGATGTAGAGCCAGGAGAGCGCCACCGTCACCACGCCGAAGGCAGGGATGCCGCCCGGGCGCATCGCCACGTCGAGCCCCACCCCCGCCACCGAGGTGGCGGCGGCGAGCAGCGAGAGCGTCAGCACCATGACGCGGCGCTCGTCGGTGATCTCGGCGTGGCGGCGCATCGCCTCCGGCCCGGCGGACCAGAGGCGGCGCAGCAGCAGCGCCAGATGCGCCAGCACCAGCGCGCACCAGCCGGCCAGGGCCGCGTGCAGCCAGTGCAGCCCGAAGCCGAAGGCGGCGGCGCCCCCCGCCAGCCCCGCCAGCAGCGACAGGGTGCTGATGCGCAGCCGGCGCAGCGGCCCCGTCATGCCGCCATGGGGCTCGCTGACAGGGCGCGCGCGAACACCGCCGGGTCCACATTGCCGCCGGAGAGCACCAGCCCCACCGTGCGGCCGCGCGCCGGCACCTTGCCCGCCAGCACCGCCGCCAGCGCCACCGCGCCGCCCGGCTCCACCACGATCTTCAGCGCCTCGAAGGCCAGGCGCATGGCGCGGAACACCTCCGCCTCGCTCACCGCCACGCCCGCCTTCAGCCGTGCCTGGTTCACCGCGAAGGTCAGCGCGCCGGGGCGCATGGAGAGCAGCGCGTCGCACAGCAGCGCGCCGTGGCCGTCATTGGCCAGCCGCTCGCCGGCGGCCAGCGAGCGGGCGGTGTCGTCCCACCCCTCCGGCTCCACCGCCCAGACCTCGGTGCCGGGCGAGGCGCCCTCGATGGCCAGCGCGCAGCCGGCGATGAGGCCGCCGCCACCGGTGCACACCGCCAGCGCCTCCAGCGCGTGCCCGGCGGCGCGCGCATCCTCCACCAGCTCCAGCGCCAGCGTGCCCTGGCCGGCGATGACGTCCGGATGGTCGAAGGGCGGCAGCACGGTGGCGCCGCGCTCCCCGGCCAGCCGCGCCGCCAGCACCTCGCGGTCCGTCGTGGCGCGGTCGAAGAAGGTGATCTCGGGGCCCCAGCGGCGGGTGCTCTCCACTTTGATGGCAGGCGCGTCCTGCGGCATCGCGATCAGCGCGCGCACGCCCTCGGCGGCGGCGGCGCAGGCCACGGCCTGGCCATGGTTGCCGGAGGAATGCGTCACCACCCCCGCCGCGCGCTGCTCCGGCGTCAGCTTCAGCACGGCGTTGGTGGCGCCGCGGAACTTGAAGCTGCCGGTGCGCTGCAAGGGCTCGGGCTTCACCAGCACCGTGCCGCCGGCGATCTCGTCCAGCAGCGGGTGGCGCAGCATCGGCGTGCGCACCACGCGGCCGCGCAGCCGCGCGGCGGCGGCCAGCACGTCGGCATGGGTGGGAAGCGGCGGAAGGATGGCGTTCATGCAGTCACCTCGTGGCAGCGGCGCGGATCGACCAGCGGCAGGATGGCGGAGAGTGGCCCGGGGTCGGTGCCGTTGACCAGGGCGGCCAGCAGCGCGCCCTGGGCCGGCGCCGTCTGGATGCCATAGCCCCCCTGCCCGATCATGTGGAAGAAGCCCGCCTCCTCGGCCGGGCCGATCGCCAGGGAGCGGTCCGGCAGGAAGCTGCGCAGCCCGGCCCAGGCATGCTCCACCCGGCGCACCGCGATGTCGAGCGCCTGCGTCGCCCGGTCCACGGCGATGGCGATGTCCATCTCCTCCGGCGCCGCGTCGCAGGGGTCGCAGGCGGTCTCGTCGGCGGGGGAGAGCATCAGCCGGCCGCGCGCCTCGGCGCGGGCGTACCAGGTGGCGCCGACATCGCCGAGCAGCGGCCACTCCGCCACCGCCCAGGGCGCGGGGTCGACGATCAGCGCGGTGCGGCGCAGGGGCCGCAGGCCGAGCGGCCGCAGGCCCGCGGCGCGCGCCTCCGCGTCGCCCCAGGCGCCGGCGGCGTTGACCAGCACGGGCGCGGCGAAGACCTCGCCCGTGGCGGTCTCGGCCCGCCACAGCCCGGCCTCCCTCCAGACGCGGCCAGCGCGGCGGCGCAGCGCCAGCACGCCCCCGGCGCGCCGGAGCTGGCCGAGGAAGCCCTGGTGCAGCGCCGCCACGTCGATATCCAGCACATCCGGCTCCAGCGCGGCGGCGGCGGCGTAGCCGGGGCGCAGGGCGGGGACCAGGGCGCGCGCCGCCTCCGGCGTGAGGGGGCGGAAATCCGGGCATTCGGCCAGCGCCCGCTCCAGCGCCGGCACCTGCTCCGCCGGCGCCAGGTGCAGCGCGCCGCGCGGCCGCACCAGCGGCGCCGCGCCGAAGCCGGGCGGCGGTGAATCGAGGAAGGCGCGGGAGGCGCGGGTCAGCGCGCGCACATCCGGGTTGCCCCAGTTCGGCTCCCACAGCGCGGCGGAGCGGCCGGTGGTGTGGTAGCCGGCGCTCTCCTCCGCCTCCAGCAGCGCCACGCGGCGGGTGGCGGAGAGATGCGCCGCGGCGGTGGCGCCCGCCATGCCGGCGCCGATGACGATGGCCTCGAAGCGTTCGGTCTGCATGGGGCGCATCCTGGTTGCGCGATGAAATGCCGGCAAGGCGGCGCGCGGCGATGCAGGAAACGTTGCAAGGACGCGCCACCACCGCCTAACCTCCCTCCCGCAACGAGTGGCCATAAGGCCCGTGGCGGCGGAAGCCGTCCTTGCAAGGAGGTTACCGAATGGAAGGCAACGGGTTTACCCGTCGCGGTGTGCTGCGCGCGGGCGCGCTGGGCGCCGCGGCCAGCGCTCTCCCCCTGGTGAATGTGCATGGCCAGACGTCCGGCGGACGGCTGGCCCTCGGCCTGTGGGACCACTGGGTTCCCGCCGGCAATGACGAGATGCGCCGCATCGTCATGGACTGGGGGCAGAAGAACAAGGTCGAGATCCAGCTCGACTTCATCACCTCGGTCGGCAACAAGAACCTGCTGACCATCGCCGCCGAGAGCCAGGCGAAGCAGGGCCACGACATGCTCTCCTTCCCCACCTGGGAGGTGCATGCCAAGTCCGAGCTGCTGGAACCCATGGACGACATCATGGGCCGGCTCAGCGGGAAATACGGCGCGCTGAACCCGATCGTCGAATACCTGGCGAAGGTGGAGGGCAAGTGGCGCGCCGTGCCGGCCATCTCCGGCAGCCAGAACAAGCCGGCGCTCGGCCGCATGGACCTGCTGAAGCAGCATGCCGGCATCGACATCCAGGCGATGTTCCCGGCCAACGCCAACCCCGGCAGCACCGCCGGCAACTGGAACTGGGACACCTTCCTGAAGGCGGCGGAAGCCAGCCACAAGGCGGGCTTCTCCTTCGGCCTGCCGATCGGCCAGTTCACCGACGCGACGGACTGGATCGGCAGCCTGTTCCGCTCCTTCGGCGCCGAGCTGGTGAACAGCAAGGGCGACATCACCGCCAAGTCCGACAATGTGCGGAAGGTGCTGGAATACGCCAAGCAGCTCTGCACCTTCCTGCCGGGCGACGTGTTCTCCTGGGACGACGCCTCGAACAACCGGGCGCTGATCTCCGGCAAGTCGGCGCTGATCTTCAACCCGCCCTCCGCCTGGGCGGTGGCCAAGCGCGACGCGCCGCAGGTGGCCGAGCAGTGCTGGAGCTTCCCCGCCCCGGCGGGCGCGCAGGGGCGCTTCACCCCCTACCTGCCGTATTTCTGGGGCGTCTGGAGCTTCAGCCGCAACAAGGGCGCGGCGAAGGCGCTGGTGGAATACCTCAGCCAGCGCGAGCAGGCGGAGCTGATGGTCAAGGCCAGCAACGGCTACGACATCCCGCCCTTCACCAGCATGACCGACTTCAAGACCTGGGAGACGGAGGGCCCGCCGCCGGGCGTGGTCTACAACTACCCGGTCAAGCCGCACCACAACTCGCAGCAGTTCATCGCCTGCTACCCGGCGCCGCCGGAGATCGCGGTGCAGATGTACAACCAGGGCATCCAGGCGAAGATGATCGCCCGCGTGGTGCAGAACAACGAGACGCCGGACCGCGCCATCGCCTGGGCGGAACGCGAGATCGAAGGCTTCAAGCGCGGCTGATGGCCGCGCCGGCCATAGGCTGAAGGGGGCGCGTGGGCCGGCAGCGGCCCGCGCGCCCCGCATCATCTCCCGCAACCGCGAGGGAGTCTGGGATGTCCCAAGGCACGCTCTCCGTACCGGCCGCTCCGGCCGCCGCGCCGCCGCGCGGCGGCGCGTTGAAGCGCCTGTCGCGCCGGAATTCCACCGTCGCCTTCCTGCTGACGCTGCCGCTGATCCTGCTGATCCTCGGGCTGGTGGTCTATCCGTTCCTCTACGCGCTCTACCTCTCCATGCTGAACAAGCGCATGACGCGCTTCATCGGCTGGGAGAACTTCACCTTCCTGCTGGGGCGCGAGACCTTCTGGAACGTGGTGTTCCAGTCGGTGCTGTTCGCCGTCTCGGCGGTGCTGCTGAAGGCGCTGATCGGCTTCGTCCTGGCGCATGTGCTGCACGCCCTCCCCTCCAAGGGGCAGCGGAAATGGCGCGGCATGCTGCTGGTGCCCTGGGTGATCCCGCCCGCCATCTCGACGCTGGCCTGGTGGTGGCTGTTCGACCCGTCCTACTCCGCCTTCAACTGGGCGCTGATGGGCATCGGCGTGGACCCGGTGCCGTGGCTCGGCCAGGCCGGCTGGGCACGCTTCTCGGTGATCCTGGTCAACGTCTGGTACGGCTCGCCCTTCTTCATGATCATGTACCTCGCGGCGCTGAAGTCGGTGCCCGACCAGCTCTACGAGGCGGCGGCGATCGACGGCGCGAGCGGCTGGCAGAAGCTGCGCTACGTGACCTTCCCGATGATGCGCAACATCATCTCGATCACCGTGCTGTTCAGCCTGATCGTCACCTTCGCCAATTTCGACATCGTCCGCATCCTGACCAATGGCGGGCCGCAGGACACCACGCATGTCTTCGCCACCTACGCCTTCCAGGTCGGCATCCAGTCGGGCGACATCCCGCTCGGCGCCTCGGTGAGCCTGTTCATGTTCCCGCTGCTGGCGGTCTTCGCGATCTTCACGCTGCGCGGCGTCAACAAGCGCTCGAAGGAGATGGCGTGAGATGAGCAGCACCACCGCGACACCCTTCGTCCCCGCCGAGATCAAGCATGGCAGCCTGAAGCGGGAACGGCGCTGGGCGCTGATCGGCGCCTACATCGCGCTGGCCGTCTTCGTGCTGTTCTTCATGATCCCGCCCTTCCACATGCTGATGACCAGCCTGAAGAGCTCGGCCGAGATCGCCGACCTCTCGGGCAACCCCTGGATCGTCTCGGCGCCGACGCTGCAGAACTACTGGGAGCTGCTGACCGAGGGGAACTACCTGATCCATTTCCGCAACTCGGTCATCGTCACCACCTGCACCGTCGTCATCAGCATGATCATCTCGGTGATGGCGGCCTTCGCCCTGGCGCGGATGAAGTTCTGGGGCAGCGCCACCCTCGCCACCGGCGTCTTCCTCACCTACCTGGTGCCGGAGACGCTGCTCTTCATCCCGATGTTCCAGATCATCGGCAGCCTTGGCCTGTACAACAACATGTGGGCCATGGTGCTGATCTTCCCGACGCTGACGGTGCCCTTCTGCACCTGGATCATGATCGGCTACTTCGCCTCCATCCCGAAGGAGCTGGACGAGGCGGCGCTGATCGACGGCGCCGGGCATTTGCAGATGCTGTGGAAGATCTTCATCCCCGTGGCGCTGCCGGGCATCCTGGCGGCGATGATCTTCGCCTTCACGGTGAGCTGGGCGGCCTTCATCTACCCGATCGCCTTCCTGGTCTCCTCGGACCAGATGGTGCTGACGGTCGGCATCGTCTCCGACCTGATCCGGGCGGACACCTTCCAGTGGGGCAAGATCATGGCCGGCGCGCTGATGGCCGCGCTGCCGCCGCTGCTCGTCTACGCATTCCTGATGGACTACTACATCGCGGGCCTGACGGCCGGCGCCACCAAGGGCTGAGGGAGGAGAACGAAGAATGGCGCAGGTAACGCTCCGCAAGGTGGTGAAGGCCTATGAGGGTGGCGTGCAGGCCGTGAAGGGCATCGACCTCGACATCGCGGACCACGAGTTCGTGGTGCTGGTCGGCCCCTCCGGCTGCGGCAAGTCCACCACGCTGCGGATGATCGCGGGGCTCGAGGAGATCTCGGATGGCGAGATCGCCATCGGCGGCAAGGTCATCAACGACGTGCCGCCGCGCGACCGCGACATCGCCATGGTGTTCCAGAACTACGCGCTCTACCCGCACATGACGGTGTTCGACAACATGGCCTTCGGGCTCATGCTGCGGAAGTTCCCGAAGGAGGAGATCAAGCGGCGCGTCGACAACGCGGCCCGCATCCTCGACATCACGCCGCTGCTGGAGCGCAAGCCGAAGGCGCTCTCGGGCGGCCAGCGGCAGCGCGTCGCCATGGGCCGCGCCATCGTGCGCGACCCGAAGGTTTTTCTTTTCGATGAGCCGCTGTCGAATCTGGATGCGAAATTGCGCGTGCAGATGCGCACCGAGATCAAGAAGGTGCACCAGACGGTGCGCACCACCACCGTCTACGTCACCCACGACCAGGTGGAGGCGATGACGCTGGCCGACCGCGTGGTGGTGATGAATGGCGGCATCATCGAGCAGGTCGGCTCGCCGCAGGAGCTGTACCACAACCCCAAGACGCGCTTCGTCGCCGGCTTCATCGGCAGCCCGGCGATGAACTTCATCCCCGGCCGGCTGGAGAACGGCGCCGGCGCGCTGCGCGTCCACCTGCCGAACGACATCGTGCTGCCCGTGCCGGCCGAGCGCACCGCGCGCTACCAGAACCTCGCCGGCCGGGAGATCCTGTTCGGCATCCGCCCCGAGCACCTGACCGAGGCCAAGAACCTCGACCGCCCGCATTTCGCGCCGATGACCGCGACCCCCGAGGTGACCGAGCCGATGGGCATGGAGACCCTGGTGCACTTCAAGATGGCGGGCGCCGAGATCTGCGGCCGCGTCGACCCCCTGGCCCCCGCCGCGCCCGGCCAGCCTTTGCCGATGGCCGTGGACATGAGCAACATGCACATCCTGGACCCGCAATCGGGACGGGTCCTCTGACGTCAGGGAGCGAGGCATGAACAAGACCGCCTGGGTGACAGGGGCTGGCACCGGCATCGGGCGCGCCGTCGCGGTGGCGCTGGCGGGGGCCGGCTGGCGGCTGGCGCTCACCGGGCGGCGCCGCGCGCCGCTGGAGGAGACGGCGGCGCTGCTGCCGGCGGGCACCGAGTCGCACATCGTCACCGCCGACCTGACCGATGCCGCCGCCGTGGAGCAGGCCACCGCCGCGGTGGCCGGGGCGCTGGGCGGCATCGGCCTGCTGGTGAACAATGCCGGCGTCAACGTGCCGCGCCGCCACTGGCACCAGCTCTCCGCCGGCGATGTCGGCACGCTGGTCGATGGCAACCTGCGCGCACCCTTCCTCACCAGCCTGGCGGTGCTGCCGGGGATGAAGGCGCAGGGCGGCGGGCTGATCGTGCAGATCGCCTCGATGGCCGGCAAGGGCGTCTCCGCCGTCTCCGGCCCCGGCTACATCGCGGCCAAGAGCGGCTTCGTCGCCCTCTCCGCCTCGCTGAACGCCGAGAACGGCATCCACAACATCCGCTCCACCTGCATCTGCCCGGGCGAGGTGGTGACCCCCATCCTCGACTTCCGCCCCGAGCCGGTGCCGGCCGAGGAGCGGGCGCGGATGCTGCAGCCGGAGGACATCGCGCAGGCCGTGCTGTTCGTCGCCACCATGCCGGAGCGGGTCTGCATCAACGAGATGCTGGTGACCCCCACCTGGAACCGCTTCCAGGCGGCGCAGGCGCAGAAGGTGGCGGCGATGCCGTGACGGCGGAGGCGGGGCGCGCGCGGCATGGCTTGCCAAGCGCGCCCCGTGCGCCATGCTGCACGCACCAAGAAACGTGCAGGAACGCCCCATGGACGCCCATCCCCCCGTGCTGATCGATGCCAAAACCCTGGAGACCCTGGTGCGCGACATCTTCGTCGCCGCCGGCAGCGGGGCGGAGGAGGCGGCGGGCATCGCCCACCACCTGCTCGGCGCCAACCTCGCCGGGCATGATAGCCACGGCGTGGTGCGGGTGCCGCGCTACATCGAGTGGCACCAGGCGGGGCATGTGCATTTCGGCCGCACCCCGCGAATCGTGACCGATGGCGGCGCCTTCGCCCTGCTCGACGCCGATTTCGGCTTCGGCCAGACCGTGGCGCGGCAGGCCGCCGAGATGGGCATCGCCCGCGCGAAGCAGCACGGCGCCGCCGTTATCGCGCTGCGAAACGCCGGGCATGTCGGCCGCATCGGCCACTATGCCGAGATGGCGCTAGCGGAGGGGCTCATCTCCATCCACCTCGTCAACGTGGCGGGTTCCGTGCTGGTGGCGCCCTTCGGCGGCGTCGAGCGGCGCTTCTCCACCGCCCCCATCGCCATCGGCGCGCCGTTGCAGGGCCGCCCCGTGGTGCTGGACTTCGCCACCTCGCATGTGGCCGAGGGCAAGGTGCTGGTCGCCTCCAATGGCGGCAAGGCGCTGCCGAAGGACGCGCTGATCGAGCCGGACGGCACCCTCTCGGGCGACCCGCACACCCTGTATGGCGACTATCCGCCGATCGGGCCGCGCAACCCGGCGGGCGGCGCCGGCGCCATCCGCGCCTTCGGCGAGCACAAGGGCTCGGGCCTCGCGCTGATGTGCGAGCTGCTGGCCGGCGCCTTCACCGCCGGCGGCACTTCCGGCCCGGTGGAGGGGCGCGGGCGCATCACCAACGGCATGCTCTCCATCTACCTCTCGCCGGCGCATTTCGGCACCGAGGCGGCCTTCCAGGAGATGGGCCAGGCCTATGTGGAGTGGGTGGCCTCGAGCCGCCCGGCGAAGCCCGGCCAGCCCGTGCTGCTGCCCGGCGAGCCGGAGGCCCGCACCCGCGCCGAGCGCCTGGCCCGCGGCGTGCCGCTGCAGCCCGACACCTGGACCGGCCTGCTGCAGACCGCCGCCTCGCTCGGCATCGCCGCCCCGGCCTGAGGGAAGCGGGGGCCGGCGCGCCGCGGCCCCCGAACTTTCCACGAAGCCGGCGCAATCCCGCCACGATCGCCGGCCAGAAGCGGCGCGTGACGCCCCCCCCGCCGCTTCCTCCCGCGCCGCTTCCCCCCGCGCCGCCCGAGCGGCCGCGCCTCCGCCGCGCGGCCTTTCTCTGCCTCTGCCTGGCGCTGGGCCTGGGGCTCCTGCTGCTGATGCTGCGGGTGCTCGCCCCCGGCGGCTGGACCCTGTGGGAGGGGGTGCTGCTGGCCGCCTGGCTCGGCACCCTGCCCTGGAGCTGCCTCTGCGCCGGCAACGCGCTGGTGGGCCTCGCGCTGCGGCTGCGCCACGCCGAGCCAGCGGCGCGGGTGGTGCCGCAGCTCCTGCGCGCCGCGCCGCCGCCGCCCCGCGCCGCCACCGCCATCGTCGTCTGCCTGCGCAACGAGGCGATGGCGGGGGTGCTGCCCCCCCTCGCCCGGCTGCTGGACGGGCTGGAGGCGGCCGGGGCGGGCCACCGCTTCACCCTCTGGTTCCTCTCCGACACGCAGGAGCCGGCCCTCGCCGCGCGGGAGGAGGCGGCGATCGCCGGCTTCGCCCGGCTGCGCGCCGGCCGCCCCGTGGCGGTGCGCTACCGCCGCCGGGCGCAGAACACCGGCTTCAAGGCCGGCAACGTGATGGACTTCCTCGACCGCCACGGCGCCGGCCATGAATTCTTCCTCTGCCTCGACGCCGATTCGGAGATGTCGGCCGAGGCGGTGCTGCGGCTGGTGGCGGTGATGGAGGCGGATTCCAGGCTGGCCATCGTCCAGCAGCTCATCGTCGGCCGGCCGGCGCGCAGCGCCTTCACCCGGCTGTTCCAGTACGGCATGCGGGCGGGGATGCGGAGCTGGGCCACCGGCCAGGCCTGGTGGCAGCTCGACCAGGGCCCCTACTGGGGGCACAACGCCCTGCTGCGCGTGGCGCCCTTCCGCGCCCATGCCCGGCTGGAGCCGCTGCCCGATGGCAGCCCGATCCTCAGCCACGACCAGATCGAGGCGGTGCGGCTGCACGCCGCCGGCTGGAAGGTGCGCTGCCTGCCTATCGAGGCGGGCAGCCTGGAGGGCAACCCGCCCACCCTGCCGGACTTCCTCATCCGCGACCGGCGCTGGGGCGCCGGCAACATGCAGTACTGGCGGCTGCTGCGCCTGCCGGGGCTGACGCCGATGGGCCGCTGGCAGCTGGCGCAGGCCATCCTGCTGTTCCTCTCGGCGCCGCTCTGGCTGCTGGTGCTGGTGGCGGCGGTGCTGAACGCCGCCACCGGCAGCGGCGCGGCCACGCCGCCGGGCGCGCTGGCGGCGCTTCTGCTGGCCAACTGGGCGGCGATCCACGCGCCGAAGCTCGCCGGCTACCTGGAGCTGCTGCTGCGGCCGGAGCGCGCGGCAGCCTATGGCGGCCGCCGCGCCGTGCTGCGCGGGGCGCTCGCCGAGACCGGCTTCACCACGCTGCTGGACCCGGTGAGCCTGGCCAGCAAGGCGCTGTTCCTGCTGGCCCTGCCCTTCGCCGGCCGCACCGGCTGGCAGCCGCAGAACCGGGATGCGCTGGGCGTGCGCTGGGCCGATGCGGCACGGCTGCTGTGGGCACCGACGGCGCTGGGCGTGGCGCTGATGGCGGCGCTGCTGGCGGCGGGCGGCACGGCCTGGATCTGGGGCCTGCCCTTTCTCGGGCCGCTGGTGCTGGGCATCCCCTTCGCGGTGGTGACGGCGGACCCGGGATTCTCCCGCCGGCTGCGGCGCATGGGCGTGGCCTGCACGCCGGAGGAGGGCGGCGCGCGCCGCGCCGCTCAGTCCGCCACGAGGCGGAGGCGCATCAGCACCTCGTCGAAGTAGCGCCCCGCCACCTTCAGCGCGCGCGGCTCGAGCGCCCAGGCGGTGAAGCCGGCGCGCTCGTAGAGCCGCCGGGCCGTGTCGTTGCCTGCCACCACGCTGAGCCGCACTTCCTCCACCCGGCCCCGCGCATGGTCCAGCACCGCCGCCAGCAGGGCCGGCGCCAGGCCGCTGCCGCGTGCCCCGGGCCGCAGGTAGACCGACCAGAGCAGCCCCTTGTGCCGTGTCTTGGCCGCGCGGGGCAGGGCGAGCGCCATCAGCCCCTCCGGCTCCGCCGCGCCCGGCTGCCAGCCGGCGAAGACGGCGCTGTCCTCGAGCCGCGCCGCGAACCAGGCCTCGGGCTGCGCCGCCTCATCCTCCAGGCTGGCGCCGAAGGCCTCGGGGTGGCGTTCCAGCGCCTCCAGCCGCAGCGCGCGGAACAGCGGGGCATCCCCGGGGCCGAGGCGGCGGATGGTGAAGCCGGCCGCCGGGGCGGGAGCCTCCCCCGGCGCCCGCTCAGTCATCGTCGCTGCGCCGCGCCAGCACCTCGCGCTTGCCGACATGGTTGGCGGGCCCGACCACGCCCTCCTTCTCCATCTGCTCGATCAGCTTGGCGGCGCGGTTGTAGCCGATGGAGAGGTGCCGCTGGATGAAGGAGGTGCTGGCCTTGCCCTCGCGCGTCACCAGCGCCACGGCCTGGTCGAACAGCCCCTTCTCGCCATCGCCGGCGCCGGCGATGCCGGAGAGGCCGGACTCGCCGCCCTCCTCGTCATCGGTCTCGGTGACCTCCTCGATATAGGCCGGCTCGCCCTGCTCGCGCAGGAACTCCACCACCTTCTCCACCTCGGCATCCGAGACGAAGGGGCCGTGCACGCGGGCCACGCGGCCGCCGCCGGCCATGTGCAGCATGTCGCCCTGGCCGAGCAGCTGCTCGGCGCCCATCTCGCCCAGGATGGTGCGGCTGTCGATCTTGCTGGTCACCTGGAAGGAGATGCGCGTCGGGAAGTTGGCCTTGATGGTGCCGGTGATGACATCCACCGAGGGCCGCTGCGTCGCCATGATGACGTGGATGCCGGCGGCGCGCGCCATCTGCGCCAGCCGCTGCACCGCCGCCTCGATCTCCTTGCCGGCGACGATCATCAGGTCCGCCATCTCGTCGATGACGACGACGATCATCGGCAGCGGCGCCAGCGCCAGGGGCTGGTCCTCGAACACCGGCTTGCCGGTGTCGGGGTCGAAGCCGGTCTGCACGCGGCGGGTCAGCACCTCGCCGCGCGCCAGCGCCGCCTGCACCTTCTCGTTGTAGCCGCCGATGTTGCGGACACCGAGCTGGCTCATGGCGCGGTAGCGCCGCTCCATCTCGCGCACCGTCCACTTCAGCGCGCCGATCGCCTTGGGCGGCTCCGTCACCACCGGCGCCAGCAGGTGCGGGATGCGGTCATAGACCGACAGCTCCAGCATCTTCGGGTCGATCATGATGAAGCGGCACTCATCCGGGCTGAACCGGTAGAGCAGCGACAGGATCATGGTGTTGATGCCGACCGACTTGCCCGAGCCGGTGGTGCCGGCGATCAGCAGGTGCGGCATCCGCGCGAGGTCGGCGATGACGGGCGCGCCGCCGATGTCCTTGCCGAGCGCCAGCGGCAGGCGGGCGGTGTGGCGCACCCAGTCCTCGGCCGCCATCATCTCGGAGAAGAACACCATCTCCCGCTTGTCGTTCGGCAGCTCGATGCCGATGACGTTGCGGCCGGGGACGGTGGCGATGCGCACCGCCATCACGCTCATGCTGCGGGCGATGTCGTCGGCCAGGCCGATGACGCGGGCGGATTTCGTGCCGGGGGCCGGCTCCAGCTCGTAGAGCGTCACCACCGGGCCGGGGCGGATCTCGACGATGCGGCCGCGCACGCCGTAATCCTCCAGCACCGTCTCCAGCAGCCGGGCATTGGCCTGCAGCGCCGCCTCGTCCGGGCCGCTGGCGCGGCGCGCGGGGGGCGGGGTCAGCAGGTCGAGCGGCGGCGCTGCGGCGGCGCGGCGCGGAGTTGCTGGGGCTGGTGCTGGCGCTGGGCGGCCTCGGGCTGCTGCTGGCGCTGATCAGCT
>NZ_JBHSCH010000073.1:0-20967 GCF_042651065.1 Teichococcus aestuarii | reverse complement strand
CGCCGCTGCTGGCCCCAGGCGCCGCCCGCGCCGCCGGCCACGTGGCCGAGGCCCAGGGCGGACTGCGCGCCGGCGCGGTGGACCCGCTGCCGGGGCTGGAGGACACGCTGGCCGCCAATGCCGAGCCGCGCGACGCCGCCCGGCTCGACGAGGCCGGCCGCGCCCTGGCCGCCACGCAGGACCGGCTCTCCCGCCGTTCCGCCTGGGGCGGCGCCACGGGCAGCCTGCTGGCCCAGGCGGCGCTGCTCGGCGCGCTGGGCTATGGCCTGGCGGGTGGCCCCGGCGCGGTGGGCGCCACCATCATCGGCCTGTTCCTGGCGCTGGCGGCGGGCGAGGTTCTCGCCGCCCTGCCGCGCGCCGGCACCGCGCTCGCCGCCGCCGGCGCCAGCGCCCACCGGCTTTTCGAGGCCGCCGATACGCCGCCCCCCGTGGCCGAGCCGGAACACCCCGCCGAGGCCCCGAGCGGCCACGCGCTGCGTGCCGAGGGCGTCCGTTTCGCCTGGGCGCCAGACCGCGCGCCGGTTTTCGAGGACCTTTCCTTCGACCTGCCGGAAGGCGGGCGGCTGGCGCTGCTCGGCCCTTCCGGCGCCGGCAAGTCCACCCTGGCCTCGCTGCTGCTGAAGCTGGCGGCGCCGCAGGAGGGCCGCCTGCTGCTCGGCGGCACCGACATCGCCACCCTCTCCGCCGATACGGTGCGTGCCCGCATCGCCTGCCTGACGCAGGATGCCCGGCTGTTCGATGACAGCATCGCCGCCAATCTCCGCCTCGCCGCGCCGGAGGCGGATGACGCGGCGCTATGGCGGGCGCTGGAGCGCGCCGGCGTGGCCGATGTGGTGCGCGCCCTCCCCGAGGGGCTGGAGACGCGCTGCGGCGAGGGCGGCGCGCGCTTCTCGGGAGGGCAGGGGCGGCGGCTCGCCCTGGCCCGCGCCCTGCTGGCCCCGGCCGACATCCTGATCCTCGACGAGCCTGGCGCCGGGCTGGACCCCACCGCCGAGCGCGCCTTCCTGGAGACGCTGGAGAGCGCCACGGAGGGCCGCAGCGTCATCCTCATCGCGCACCGGCTGATGGGGGTGGAGCGGCCGACGCGCATCCTGCGCCTCGTCGGTGGCCGCGCGCTGCCGGCGATGGGGTGATCGTCTTCTTTTTCTGAAGAAAAAGAAGCAAAAAGACTTTTTCAGTTTGGCGGAGTGCTTGCCGTAGGCGCTCCGCCAAACTGACAGAAAGTTTTTGGTTCTTTTTTCAAAAAGAACCCCTTTTTACCGACTTCTCAATTCTCAACCCCAGCGCCCGCAACTCCGCTTCCGGCCGCGCCAGCAGCATCATCGCCATCTTGCCGAGGAAGCCCGGTGAGCCCTGCGCGGCGGCGGCCTCGAACCAGCGCAGCGCGGCAGGAATGTCGCCCGCCGCAGTGGCCAGCGTGCCCAGGTTGAACTGCGCGCGGAAATCGCCCAGGGCGGCGGCGCGGGCGTAGAGGGCGCGGGCGGCGGCGGGGTCGCGCGGCGTCTCCCAGCCTTCCTCCAGGAAGCGGCCGAGAACGGTCATCGCCTTGGCGTGCTCCTGCGCGGCGGCGCGGCGATACCAGGCGAGCGCCCCGGCGCGGTCGCCTTCCTGCGCCATCAGGCTGGCGAGGTTGTACTGCGCCCAGTCGAAGCCTTTCTCCGCCGCCTCCCGGTAGAGCGCCGTGGCGCGCGGCCGGTCGACCGGCGTGCCCCAGCCCAGCTCGTGGCAGCGTCCGACCATGGTGAGGCCCTTCAGGCTGCCGGCACGGGCGGCGGCCTGGAACCAGCCGAGGGCGGCATGCCGGTCCTCCGCCAAGCCGCGGCCTTCGAGCAGGATCTGCCCGTAGAGGATCTGCGCCTCCAGCATGCCGGCACGGGCGGCGGCGGCGATCCAGCGCGCGGCCTCCTCCGGTGGCCCGTTGAAGGCGGCCTCGAGCTGTTCGGCGCTGGCCTCGCGCACTGCGGAGAGCGGGATGGACATGCCCGCCCTCTAGCGTTGTTGCGAGCGCCTCGCAACTGACTGTGTCAGGCCAGGGCGCGCAGCATCCCGCCCTGCTTCACCCGGCCCGGCAGCGGGTGGCCGACGACATCCTCCGCCAGCCGCCCGGCCTCGATCAGCTTCTCCAGGTCCAGCCCTGTCTCGATGCCGGATTCGGCGCAGAGCAGCGCCAGGTCCTCGGTGCAGATGTTGCCTGCCGCCCCGGCATGCTTCGCGAAGGGGCAGCCGCCCAGCCCGGCGATGGCGGCATCGAAGCGCGCCACGCCGAGGCGCATCCCCTCCCAGGCATTGACCATGGCCATGCCGCGCGTGTCGTGCAGGTGCAGGGAGATCTCCAGCTCCGGCCACTTCTCCCGCACCGCGCCGACCACGGCGGCGATGCGCCTCGGCGTGGCCCAGGCCATGGTGTCGGCCAGCGAGATGACGGGCGGCGGCAGCCCCACGCCCCCCGCCAGCGCCAGGATGGCGGCGATGCGGTCGGTCACCGCGCTCACCGGCACCTCGCCCTGGAAGTTGCAGCCGAAGGCGGCCATCACCGTGGCGCGGGCGAAGGGGATGTTGTTCTCGGCGTAGAGCGCCATCAGCGCGGCGGCGGCGGCGAGGTCCTGCTCGCGGTCGCGGTTCTGGTTGCGCTTGCCGAACACCTCGGAGGCGGAGACGGAGACGCTGCCGTCGATGGTCAGGTTCGGCGCCACCAGGGCGCGCAGGAAGCCCTTGGCGTTCAGCCACAGCGCGCCGAAGGCGACGCCCGGCGGCGGCCGCAGCGCCTGGCAGACGGCCTCCGCATCGGCCATGCCCGGCACCCGGCGCGGATCGACGAAGGAGACGGTCTGGATGCGCTTCAGCCCGGTCCCGGCCAGGGCCTGGATCAGCGCCACCTTGCGGTCGGTCGGGATCTCGCCCTTCTCGAACTGGAAGCCCTCGCGCGGGCCTTCCTCGCGGATCTCGATGCGGGGGGGCAGGCTCATGCGGCGTTCTCCTCCGGCAGCGTCAGCACGCCCGCGCCGCGCAGCGTGGCGATCTCCTCCTCCGAAAGGCCGAGCCCCACCAGCACCGCCGCCCCCCCTTCGCCGATGCGTGGCGGCTGCTGCCGCAGGGTGATGCCGGCGGTCTCGAAGCGCAGCGGCGTCATCGGCAGGGCGGCGCGCAACGTGTCGGAGAGCGCCGTCTCGCCCATGATGCCGCTGGCGGCGAGGTGCGGGTCATCGAACAGGTCTTCCGGGTGGGCGACGGGGGCGCAGGGAATGCGGGCGGCCCGGCAGCGCTCCAGCACCTCCGCCACCGTCATCGCGCCGAATATTCTTTCGAGTTCCGGCATGATGCGGTCGCGGGCGGCGACGCGCTGGCCGTTGGTGGCCAGCGACGGGTCGGCGCCCAGCGCCTCCAGCCCGAACTGCGCGCAGAGGCGCTGCCAGTGCTGGTCGCTGGTGACACCGACGAAAACCTGCCCATCGGCGGCGGTGAAGACGTCGTAGATGGCCCAGGTGATGCGCCGCGCCGTCATCGGCGGCACGCGGCTGCCGGCGATGGCGCCCGCCGCCATGTGCTGCCCCACCATGAAGGCGACGCTCTCGAACAGCGCGGCCTGCACCTTCTGCCCTTCGCCCGTCGCTTCGCGCTGCCGCAGCGCGGCCAGGATGCCGACGACGCCGAACACGCCGCCCATGATGTCCACCACCGAGGTGCCGGCGCGCAGCGGGCGGCCGGGCAGGCCGGTCATGTGGGCGAGGCCGCCCTGCATCTGCACCACCTCGTCCAGCGCCGGCAGGTCCTCGTAGGGGCCGGGCAGGTAGCCCTTCAGCGCGCAATAGACCAGGCGCGGATTGAGGGTGCGGAGATGCTCCCACCCCAGCCCCAGCCGCTCCATCGTGCCGGGGGCGAAGTTCTCCACCAGCACGTCCGCGGTGGGGACGAGGCGCTCCAGCACCGCCTTGCCGCGCTTGTCCTTCAGGTCCAGCGCCAGGCTCGCCTTGTTGCGGTTGTAGGTGCCGAAGAAGCCGGTACCGAAGCCGCCCAGCCGCCGCGTCCGGTCGCCCTCCGGCGGCTCGATGCGGATGACCTCGGCGCCGAGGTCGGCCAGCACGACGCCGCAGGTGGGGCCCATCACGGTGTGGCCGAAATCCAGCACCCGCAGGCCAGCCAGGGGGAGGGTGTTCATTGACACGGCTTCGTTCCGTCAGACAGAATGGCGTTCTGTCTGTAAGCATGGAGAAGCCCCGCATGCCGGTCAAGCCGGATGCGCCCGCCGAGGGGGTGGGCGCGGTGGATCGCGCCCTGTCCATCCTCTTCGCCTTCGAGCCAGGCGATGCGGGGCTGACCCTGGCCGAGCTCTCGCGCCGCACCGGCCTCTACAAGAGCACGCTGCTGCGGCTGATCGCCTCGCTGGAGCGGGCGCGGATGCTGGTGCGGCCGGGGCCGGAGGCACGCTGGCGGCTGGGCCCGGCGCTGGTGGCGCTCGGGCTGCGCGCCGAGGGCGGCACCGCCCTGCTGCGCGAGACGGTGCCGCCGGTGCTGCGCCGGCTGGTGGCGGAGACGGGGGAGAGTGCCAGCTTCTACATCCGCGAGGGCGAGGCGCGGCTCTGCCTGCTGCGCGAGGAAGGCCGGCACGCGGTGCGGGACCAGCTCCCGCCCGGCACGCTGCTGCCGCTCTACCGCGGCGCCGCCGGCCATGTGCTGAGCGGCGCGGCGGAAGGGCTTTCCGTCACCATCGGCGAGCGGGACCCGGAGCTGGCGGCGATCGCCGCGCCGGTGCGTGGCAGCCAGGGGCTGCTGCTCGGCGCGCTCTGCCTCTCCGGCACCGCGACACGGCTGTGCGAGGCCCGCTACCGCGCGCCGCTGGAGGAGGCGGTGCGGCGCGAGGCGGCGGGGCTGACGGCGTTGCTGGGCGGGTGAAAGAGAAGGGTTCTTTTTTGGAAAAAAGAACCAAAAAACTTTTATCAGCTTGGCGGTGCGCTGGTCGGGAGCGTGCGGCCAGACTCGAAAAGTCTTTTTGCTTCTTTTTCTTCAGAAAAAGAAGATACCTGAAATCACTCCCGTTCCATACGCGCGACGCTCCATTGCCAGAGGCAGAGCAGCGGCGTCACCACCAGTTCCATGCCGAGGCCGAACAGCATGGCGCCGGGCGGCGTGCCCTGCACCGCCAGGCCCAGCAACCGGCCGAGCCCGCCCAGCACCACGATGACGGTCAGCAGCCGGAAGCGCGGGCCCTGCTCCTCGATGCGTGAGAGCGTGCTCCAGAAGCCCAGCCCGATGCCGAGCAGCAGGCCGGAGAGGTAGCGGTAGTGGCTGTCCAGCGCCACGGCGCGCAGCATGGGCGGCGCCTCCGAGGCCGGGAGCATGTCGAGCCCGAAGAGTAGCCCGGTGAGGCCGGCGGTGACGGGCACCACGCCGCCCAGCGCCACGGCGGCGCGCAACAGCATACGGTGATGGCGGGAGGTCATGGAGGCTTGCGGTTCCGGGCCGGGGTTGGGGGAGGCAGGGGTGGGCGTGCCGCACGAGTCACGCTTTCAGTGATTCCACCCCGGCCGATCATGCTCTAGGCAGAAGGCAGCGGCGCCGTCCCCGGTTGCCGCGCGGCGAGACGAAGCGGGAGTGGCCGGATGGGCGATGGCGGGCGTGGCATCCTGATGACCCTGGCGGCGCTGGCCGCGCCCCTGGCCGTGGCGCCGGCCCAGGCGCAGGTGCCCGCCGGCCCGCCCGCCACGCGGCCGCAACTGACCATCGGCATCAACCAGTATCCCGGCACCTTCCACCCCAACATCGAGAACATGGCGGCCAAGGCCTACATCCTGGGCTTCGTCCGCCGCCCCGTCACCGCCTACGATGCCGACTGGGCACTCACCTGCCTCGCCTGCGAGCGGCTGCCGAGCCTCGAGAATGGCGATGCGGTGCGGGAGACGACGCCCGACGGCAAGCCCGGCCTGCGCCTGACCTACCGCCTGCGCGAAGGAGAGGCATGGGCCGACGGCACGCCCGTCAGCGCCGAGGATCTCCGCTTCGCCTGGGAGGCGGGGCGCGCCTTCGAGACCGGCTTCGGCCCCGCCGAGTTCTACCGCTCGGCCTATGAGTTGATCGTCGAGGATGCGCGCACCGTCACGCTGCGGCTGGACAAGGTGACCTACGACTTCGCCGCGCTCGGCGACTTCCAGCCGCTGCCGGCGCGCATCGAACGGCCGCGCTGGGAGGCGGACCGCCAGGGCTACCGCAACCGCACCGCCTACGACACCGAGACCACCAACCCTGGCCTCTGGAACGGCCCCTACCGCATCGGTGCCGTGCAGCCCGGCGCCGGCGTCACGCTGGAGCGCAACGCCCATTGGGCGGGCGCGCGCCCGGCCTTCGACCGCATCGCCATCCGCACGGTGGAAAACACCGCCGCGCTGGAGGCACAGCTCCTCGCCGGGCAGCTCGACATGATCGCGGGGGAGCTGGGCCTGCCGCTGGAGCAGGCGCTGGCCTTGCGGAAGCGCACGGGCGAGCGCTTCCACTTCGCCTTCACCCCCGGCCTGACCTACGAGCATATCGACCTCAACCTGGACAACCCGATCCTCGCCGACCGGCGCGTGCGCCAGGCTCTGCTGCTGGCCGCCGACCGCAAGCAGATCGTCGAGCGGCTCTATGAGGGGCGCCAGCCCGTGGCCGATGGCGGCGTCCATCCGCGCGACCGGATGTATGATCCCGGCCTGCCGAAATACCCCTTCGACCCCGCCCGCGCCGCCGCCCTGCTGGACGAGGCCGGCTGGCGCCCGGGCGCGGACGGCATCCGCCGCAACGCCGCCGGCGAGCGTCTCTCGCTCGAATTCATGACCACAGCCGGCAACCGGTCGCGGGAGCAGGTGCAGCAGATCCTGGCCGGCATGTGGAAGGCCGTGGGCATCGAGGCGCGCATCCGCAACGAGCCGCCGCGCATCTTCTTCGGCGAGACGGTGAGCAAGCGGCGCTTCGGCGGGCTGGCGCTCTTCGCCTGGATCAGCAGCCCTGAGAACGTGCCGCGCAGCACCTTCCATTCCGACGAGATCCCGCGCCCCGAGCGCAACTGGTCCGGCCAGAACTACACCGGCTACCGCGACGCGGACGTGGACCGGCTGATCGAGGAAATCCCCGTTACGCTGGAGCCGGAGGCGCGCCGCCCGCTGTGGTCCGAATTGCAGCGCCGCATCGCCACCGACCTGCCGGCCCTGCCGCTCTGGCACCGCTCGGACGCGCATGTCTGGCCGCGCTGGCTGGAGGGGGTGCGCCCCACCGGCCACCAGAACTATTCCTCCCTCTGGGTGAGCGAATGGCGGGTGCGGTGAGCCTCGCCTCATGCTGAGCTTGGCCCTGCGGCGCCTGCCGCAGATCGCGCTGACCCTGGTGCTGCTCTCGCTGGCGGCGTGGTTCGCCATCGGGCTGATGCCGGGGGACCCGGCCTCGCTCGCCCTGGTCTCGGACCCGCGGCTGACGGCGGAGGATGCCGCCCGGCTGCGCGCCCTGCACGGGCTGGACCAGCCGCTGATCGCCCGGTACCTCGCCTGGGCCGGCGCGCTGCTGCGCGGCGAGCTGGGCTATTCCCGCCTCTACGCCCAGCCGGTGGCCGATGTGCTGTGGCCCGCGCTCCGCTCCACCCTGGTGCTGGTGGGTAGCGCGGTGGGGCTGGCGGCGCTGGCGGGGGTGGCGCTCGGTGGCCTCGCCGCGCTGCGGCCGCGAACAGCGCCCTTCGTCGATGCCGTGGCGCTGCTGGGCCAGGCCATGCCAGGCTTCTGGCTGGGCATCCTGCTCGTCATCCTGTTCGCCGTCGGGCTGGGCTGGCTGCCGGCGGGGGGCGCGCCGCAGCCGGGCGAGGCGGGCTGGCCCTTCCTGGTGCTGCCGGTGGCCACCATCGCCTTCGGGCAGATGGCCGCCTATGCGCGCCACGCCGCTGCCGCCCTCTCGGCCGAGCTGGGGCGGCCCTTCATCACCAGCGCCCGGGCGCGCGGGGCGGGGGAGGGGCGCATCCTGTGGCGCCATGCCCTGCCCAACGCCGCCGTGCCGCTGCTGACCCTGCTGGCGCTGGATGCCGGCGCCCTCGTCTCCGGCGCGCTGGTGACGGAGACGGTCTTCGCCCGCCCCGGCATGGGCAAGCTGCTCTACGATGCGGTGATGGGCAACGACTACAACCTCGCCCTGCTGGCCCTGCTGCTGGTGGCGCTGGTGACGATGCTGGCGACGCTGGCCGCCGACCTCGCGCAGCGCTGGCTCGACCCGCGGATCGAGGAACGATGACGCGCCTCCGCCTCGGCCTCGCTTTGCTGGCGTTGCTGGCACTCGCCGCCCTGGCCGCCCCTCTGCTGGAAGGCTGGATGGGGCGCGATGCCTTCGCGCCCGACCTCTTCGCCCGCTACGCGCCGCCTTCCGCCCAGTACCCGCTCGGGGCGGACGAACTGGGGCGGGACCTGCTGCTGCGGCTGCTCTACGGGGCGCGGGTGTCGCTCGGCGTCGGGGTGGCGGCGGCGCTGGCGGCGGCGGTGCTGGGCACCGCCCTCGGGCTGCTGGCCGCCTGGCGCGGCGGCTGGGTGGATGCGGCGCTGATGCGCCTGGCCGACGGGCTGCTGGCTCTGCCGGCCCTGCCCATCCTGGTGCTGCTGGCGGCGGTGGACCCGGCGGCGCTCGGCATGCCGCGCGGGGCGCTTGCCACCGATATGCTGCGCATCACCGCCATCCTGGTGCTGTTCGGCTGGGTGGGGGTGGCGCGGCTGGCGCGGGCCACGGCGCTCACCCTGCTGGCGAGCGACTATGTGCGTGCCGCCCGCGCGCTGGGCGTGACGGAGGCGGGCGTGCTGTGGCGGCACGTGCTGCCCGGCCTCGCGGCCCCGGTGGCGGTGGCGAGCGCGCTCGCCGTGGCCGGCGCCATCCTGGCCGAGAGCGTGCTGAGCTTCCTCGGCCTCGGCATCCAGCCGCCCGTGCCCTCCTGGGGCAACATGCTGGCCAATGCGCAGGAGGCGGTGTTCGCCGCGCCGCTCGCCGCCGTGTGGCCGGGGCTGGCCATCCTGCTGGCGGTGGCGGCCTGTGCGCTGGTGGCGGATGGGGTGGCAAGGAAGTAAAGGTTCTTTTTTGGAAAAAAGAACCAAAAAACTTTTGTCAGTTTGGCGGTGCGCCAGCCGAGAGCGCATCGCCAAACTCGAAAAGTCTTTTTGCTTCTTTTTCTTCAGAAAAAGAAGAAGCTGTCACCGCGAAGGGCCGGAGCGCCACCGCTTCTCCCCGCCGCGCCACCAGCACATGGTTGGGCGGTATGGGCTGCCAGCCGGCGCCGCGCTCGTCCACCGGCTCCGAGACCACCATCACCCCGCCGCAGCCCTCGCGCCAGTAGAGGGTGGGCGGGTGCGCGTCGGAGGACCAGCGGAAGCAGGTGAGGGTCTCGCCATCGCTGTGCGCGGCGGCGAAGCGCAGCGGCGCGCGGATGCCGGCCTCCCGCATCATCCCCAGCACGCGGCCGAGGGTGCGGGAGAGGGCCGGGGCCGGCGCCTCTGCCAGCCCGTCCGCCAGGGCGGCGAGGAACAGCGCCTCCGTGTCACCCGTGCCCTGGCGGTGGGCGTAGAGCGAATCCGGGATCAGCGCCTCGATGCGCCGCTTGATGCGGAGGTAGTCTCCCACCTGCCCGTTGTGCATGAAGAGCTGCCGCCCGTGGCTGAAGGGGTGGCAGTTGGCGCGCGTGGTGGAGGTGCCGGTGGAGGCGCGTACATGCGCGAAGAACAGGCGCGAGCGCACCTGGGCGCAGAGCGAGCGAAGGTTCTCATCCGACCAGGCGGGGCGGATCTCGCGGTAGAGGCCCGGCTCCTCCCGCTCGCCATACCAGCCAAGGCCGAAGCCGTCGCCATTGGTGGCGGTCTTGCCCTCGTCGGCGTGCATCGACTGGTGGATCAGCGAATGGCGCGGGGCGCAGACGAGATCCGAGAGGAAGATGGGTTCGCCCAGATAGGCGAGGAAGCGGCACATCGGCGGCGGGGTCCGGTCAGGAAAGTGTCATCATTCCTTCCGGAACCCCTCTGCCGCAACGGTGGCGTGGCCATGGCCGGGGCGCGGGCGCAGGATTCGGCGCCACCGTCGCCGCAGGGACACGCCGGGGCCGGGCGGTCCCCGCCGCCCGGCTCCCCGCGTCCTCAGGCGAGCTTGGCTTCCTCGACGCTGCCGACGCCGCCATGCGCCTTGGACCAGCCGGTGGGGTCCTCCAGGAACTTGCGGACCTCCTTCAGCGCGCCCTCGGCAAAGTAGGGGCGCTCGCGGCACACCTCCAGCACGTCCCACCAGGTGGCGAGGTGCAGCAGGTTGAGGTTGATCTCCTTCAGCCGCTCCTGGCCGCCCGGGAACACGCCGTAGAAGAACACCACGAAGGTGTCGTTGCAGATGGCGCCCGCGTCGCGCAGCGCCTGGGCGAAGCGGATCTTGCTGGCGCCGTCCGTCGTCAGGTCCTCGACCAGCAGGGTGCGCTTGCCCTCGGGCACGTCGCCCTCGATCTGCGCGTTGCGGCCGAAGCCCTTGGGCTTCTTCCGGACATAGGACATCGGCGCCATCATCCGGTCGGCGATCCAGGCGGCGTAGGGGATGCCGGCCGTCTCGCCGCCGGTCACCGCCTCGATCGTCTCGTAGCCGATGTGGCGGCCGATCTTCTCCACCGCCAGGTCGCAGATGCGGTTGCGCGCGCGGGGGAAGGAGATGATCTTGCGGCAGTCGATGTAGACGGGGCTCTTCCAGCCGCTGGTGAAGGTGTAGGGCTCCTCGGGCCGGAAGTTGACGGCCTTGATCTCCAGCAGGATGCGGGCGGTGGTGAGCGCGGCGTCGCGGTCCCAGTCGGAGGCGTGGGTCGAGGGCATGGCAGGGGCTTCTCCTTTTACGGCGGTTCGTAACGCCGGGCGCCCGGTGCGTCCATGACAGAGTGGCGTCCATGACAGAGTGGCGTTCATGACGGATGCGCGCCCGGTGTGGGTGCTGGCCGATCCGCGCGCCGGCACGGCGGCGCAGGCGCTGGGCATCGCCGAGCGGCTGGACGCGCCCTTCCGCGTGATTCCGCTGGAATGGGGCCCGCTGGCGCGGCTGCCCTGGCCGGTGCCCACGCTCGCGGGGCTGACCGGCGCGGCGCGGGCGGGTATCCGGCCGCCCCAGGGCACGCCGCATTGGCCACGGCTGGTGCTCTCGGCCAGGCGGCGCTCGGCGGCGGCGGCGCGCTGGCTGGCGCGGCTGGGCGCGCGCACCGTGCACGCCATGCGCCCGGGCTTCGGCGCGGCGGGGTTCGACCTGCTGGTGATCGGCCGGCACGACGCGCCGGCGGAGGCGCCCAACATCCTGCCCATCCTCGGCGCCTGCCACCGGATGAGCCCGCGCCGGCTGGCGGAGGCGCGGGCGGAGTGGGCCGCCCTGGCGGCCCTGCCGGCGCCGCGCGTCGCGCTGCTGCTGGGCAGCGCGGCGCGGGGGGAGGGGCTGGAGCCGGCGCTGGCGGCCGGGCTGGCGCAGCAGGCGGCGGGCCTCGGCGGCAGCGTGCTGGCCACTACCAGCCGGCGCAGCGGCACGGCGGCGACCCTGGCGGTGGCGGCGGGCCTGGCCGGCACGCCGCACCGCCTGCATGGCTGGGGGAGCACCGGCCCCAACCCCTATGCCGGCTTCCTCGCCTGGGCCGACATCATCGTGGCGACGGGCGACTCGGTCTCCATGCTGAGCGAGGCGCTGGCCACCGCCGCGCCCCTCCTCATCGCCGAGACCACGGAGGCGCCGCGCCACCGGCGGCTGTGGCGCAGCCTCTACGAGGCCGGCCAGGCCCACCCGTTCACGCCCGAGGCTGCGCCCTTCGCCCGCGCGCCGCTCGACGAGGTGGCGCGCGTCGCGGCGACGATCCGGCTGCGCGGCTGGCTCTGAGCCGGGGGAGGGCGTCTTGCCGGGCCGCGGCGGTGGCGGCACTGTGTCGGCAGTCGACACGACACCGGAGAAGAACGCGCCCATGTCCCGATCCTATCGCATCGCCGTCGTCCCTGGGGATGGCATCGGCAAGGAGACCGTGCCCGAGGGGCTGCGCGTGCTGGATGCCGCGGCGCGGCGCTTCGGCTTCGACCTCAAGCTCGACCACTACGACTGGTCCTGCGAGACCTACAAGAACACCGGCCGCATGATGCCGGAGGACGGGCTGGAGCGGCTCGGCGAGAGCGACAGCATCTTCCTCGGCGCCGTGGGCTGGCCGGGGGTGCCGGACCATGTCTCGCTGTGGGGCCTGCTGATCCCGATCCGCCGCGGCTTCGACCAGTATATCAGCCTGCGCCCCTGCAAGCTGATGCCCGGCACCAAGACCCCGCTGGCCAATCGCGGCCCGGCCGATATCGACTTCTACGTGGTGCGCGAGAACACCGAGGGCGAGTATTCCTCCTCCGGCGGCCGCATGTTCGAGGGCACGCCGCGCGAGTTCGTCAGCCAGGAGAGCGTGTTCACCCGCCATGGCGTGGACCGGGTGCTGAAATACGCCTTCGAGCTGGCGCAGACGCGGCCGCGCAAGAAGCTGACGAGCGCCACCAAGTCCAACGGCATCACCTTCACCATGCCCTACTGGGACGAGCGCTTCGCCGAGATGGCCAAGTCCTATCCCGGCATCACCACCGACCAGTTCCACATCGACATCCTCTGCGCCCACTTCGTGCAGCACCCGGACTGGTTCGACGTGGTGGTGGGCTCCAACCTGTTCGGCGACATCCTCTCGGATCTCGGCCCGGCGGTGGCGGGCTCCATCGGCATCGCGCCCTCGGCCAACATCAACCCCGAGAAGGCGCATCCCTCGATGTTCGAGCCGGTGCACGGCTCGGCGCCGGACATCGCCGGCAAGTTCATCTGCAACCCGATCGGCCAGATCTGGTCCGGCGCGATGATGCTGGAGCACCTGGGCGAGAAGGAGGCGGCGGACGCCATCCTGCGCTGCATCGAGAAGCTGCTGGCCGAAGGCGGGCCGCGCACGCGCGACCTGGGCGGCCAGGCCGGCACCGAGGATGTGGGCCGCGCCCTGGCCCAGGCCGTCGCGGCCGGCGGCTGACGCCACGGGGCGTGGCCGGCCGTCATCGGCCACGCTTGCCGGATCGGCGCCGGACCCCGACAAAGGGGCGGTGCCGACCCGGCGGACCGGGCCTGGACGGGCATAGGAAACTTGAACGCCTGTTCAGATGAGACTATAACTCCCCAGGGATGAGTTGCGAGCGATTCTCATTTGTCTCGCAACTGCAGGAGTAATGCGGATGGGCATCGATTTCAGCCACATCACCCGGCGTTGCGAGCGGGCGGTGGTGACTGCGTATCGCGAGCTGCGGGAGACGGGGAATGACGACCTGTCGTCCTTCCGTGCCTGCACGGCCCTGTACCGGATTCACCATCCGGAAGCCTCGGTGAACGAGGCGCGGCGGCTGGTCTCCGAATGGATCGACCACCATGTGGTGCGGGGCGAATCCGGCCCCACCGATGGCTGCGACTGCCCCTGAGGCGGCACCCGCGCGGGTGAGAGGAAGCCGCCCGTCGCCGGGCGGCTTTTTTTATGGGCGGGGCGGGCGCTTCAGCGCTGCGCCACGTCCGGGTTGAAGCGCACATCCGGCCGCGCCAGCCCGCCGGAGAGGCCGACCGGCGTGCCATCCGCCCGCCAGCAGGCGGCGCCCTCGATCATGCCGTCCGCGCGGAAGCGCACCGCGCCCATGCCGCCGCCGATATGCTTCACGCGCTGCACCCGGTGGCCGAGGGCGGTGAGCTTCGCCTCCACCTCCGCCGAGACGGTGGGCTCCAGCTCCAGCACGTGGCCCTGGGTCCAGATGCGCGGCGCCTCCACCGCGTCCTGCAACTCCATGCCGTGGTCGATCAGGTTGATCACCGCCTGCATGGCCGAGCCGAAGATGCGCAGGCCCCCCGGCAGGCCGAGCGCGAAGGCCGGCTTGCCGTCCTTCCGCACGATGGTGGGCGCCATCGAGGTGAAGACCCGCTTGCCCGGCGCCACGGAGAGCGCGCGGCCCGGATGCGGGTCGAAATTGTACATGTAGTTGTTGGCGATCAGCCCGGTGCCGGGGATCGAGAAGCGGGCCCCGAACAGGCTGTTGATGGTCTGGGTGGAGGCGACGATGTTGCCGGCCGAATCCGCCACCGTGACATGGGTGGTGTTGGCCGATTCGGCGAGGATCTCGCCGGGCGGGATGCCGGGGGTCCAGTCCTGCGCCGCATCCTCGCGCAGCAGGGCGCGGCGGCTGGCGGCGTAGTCCTTGCTGGTGAGCAGTTCCACCGGCACCTTGACGAAGGCCGGGTCGGCGGTGGCGGCGCCGCGGTCGGCGAAGCCCATCTTCAGCGCCTCGGCCAGCAGGTGGATGGTCGCCGCGCTGCCGGAGCCGAGGGCAGCGAGGTCGTAGCCCTCCAGCAGGTTCAGCATCTGCGTCACATGCACGCCGGCGGAGGAGGGGGGCGGCGGCGCCAGCACCTCGTAGCCGCGGTAGTGGCCGACGATCGGCGCGCGCTCCGCCACGCGGTAGGCCTCCAGGTCGGCGAGGGTGATCAGCCCGCCGCTGGCCGCCATGTGCGCGGCCAGCGCCCGGCCCAGCTCGCCGCCATAGAGGGCGGCGGGGCCTTCCTGCGCGATCAGCCGCAGCGACTCCGCCAGCACCGGCTGGCGCAGCAGCGTCCCTGGCGCCGGCGGCGCGCCATCGGGCAGGAAGGTAGCGGCGAGGCCAGGGTCGCGCGCCAGGTCCGCCGCCGCGTCGGCGATGGCGCCGGTGAGGTAGGCGGTGACGCGGAAGCCCTCGGCGGCGGCGCGGATGGCCGGGCGCAGCACCTCCTCCAGCGGCAGGGTGCCATGCGCGGCCAGCGCCTGGCACCAGCCGGCCAGCGCGCCGGGCACGCCCATGGCCAGCACGCCCACCTTGTTCTCCAGCCCTTCCGTCTCCTGGTAGTCCGGCAGGGTGTCGGAGACGGGGCGGTACATGTCCGGCCGTGCGGCGGCGGGGGCGGTGGAGAGGCCGTCCAGCACCACATGCCGCCCATCGGCCAGGCGGATATGGGCCACGCCGCCGCCGAGGGTGCCGACCATCATCGGCTCCACCACCGTCAGGGTGAACAGCGCGGCGATGGCGGCGTCGATGGCGTTGCCGCCCGAAAGCAGCATCTCCGCCCCCGCCGCGGAGGCGACGGGGTGGTTGGTCACCACCATCCCCTTGCTCGCCAGCGCCGGCTGCTTCTCGCGCGCGAAGGGGCTGCCGGCACGGGCCTGCCAGCCGCTCATGGCGCCACCCCCGCGCAGGCGGCGCCAAAGGCGCGGAACAGGGCGGTGCTCGGCGCGTCCTCCTGAAAGCGCCACTCCGGGTGCCACTGCACGGCGAGCTGGAAGCCGGTGGCGGCTTCGGGGCGCAGCGCCTCCACCGTGCCGTCCGGCGCGAGCGCCTCCACGGCGAGACCGGGGGCGACACGGTCGATGCCCTGCATGTGCACGGAATTCACGCGGATCTCCTTCTGTCCGGTCACGGCGCGCAGCAGCCCCTCGGCGCTGACGGCGTGACGGTGGCGGTAGCGTTCCTCGGGCGTCGTGCCCTGGCCGCGGTGGTCGTCGCGCCCCGGCAGCAGGTGCAGCCGGCCGTGCAGCGTGCCGCCGAAGGCCACGTTCATCTCCTGCAGCCCGCGGCAGATGGCCAGCACCGGCATCCCGCGCGCGATGGCGGCGCGGATCAGGGGCAGGGCGGTGGCATCGCGCGCCGGGTCCTCCAGCTCGCCCTCGGGCGGCGGGGCGCCGCCATAGAGGGCGGGCTGCACATTGCTCGGCGAGCCGGGGATGAGGAGCCCGTCCAGCCGGTCCAGGAAGCCCTCCACGTCGAGGCTGCCGGCCAGCGGCGGGATCAGCACGGGGCGTGCGCCGGCACCCTCGGCGAGGGCCAGCATGTAGCGGGAGGGGGTGGCGTGCTGCCAATGGCCGCCGAGGTCGCGGTGGCAGGCGGGCACGCCCACCCAGGGGCGGCGGGAGGAGGAGGGCAAGGCGGGGCGGCTCCGGCGGCGTCTGAACGTGGTGCGGGCAGGCTCGCGCCGTGGGGCGGGGTTGTCCAGGGGGCGGGGGCGCCCCTTATCCGCAGCCGCAGAGGAGCCAGAGCCCATGACCCAGGACAACCCCACCCCGCCGCCCGTGCCGGACGAGGAGGTGATCGCCTTCGCCGGGCATGTGTTCGGCTGCGCCCGTGCCGGCCAGGCGGAGGCGCTGGGCGGATTCCTGCGCCAGGGCCTGCCGCCCAACCTGCGGAACGACAAGGGCGATACGCTGCTGATGCTGGCCGCCTATCACGGCCATGCCGAGGCGGTGCGGGTGCTGCTGGAGCATGGCGCGGACCCCGGGATCGTCAACGACCGGGGCCAGACGCCGCTGGCCGGCGCCGCCTTCAAGGGGGCGGCGGATGTGGTGGCGGTGCTGCTGGAGCATGGCGCGGCGGTGGATGGCAGCGGCCCCGATGGCCGCACCGCGCTGATGACGGCGGCGATGTTCAACCGCGTGGAGATCGTGCGGCAGCTCCTGGCCGCCGGCGCCAACCCTGCGGCGCGGGACGCGATGGGCAACACCGCCGCGCAGGCGGCGATGGCCATGGGGGCGGCGGACACGGCGGCGATGCTGAAAGGGTAACCGTGGGTTCGGCGCTGCGCGGATGAATGGCGCAGCGCCCAACTCGAAAAGTCTTTTTGCTTCTTTTTCTTCAGAAAAAGAAGGTTCCTGGCTCAGATCTTCTTCGCCCAGCGCAGCGCCGCGAGGGCCAGCGCGTCGATGGTGTCGATGAGCGGCACCCCGATCTCGGCGTGAGGCCCCGCCAGGATGCCGAGCGGGATCTCGGTGCAGCCCAGCACCACCGCCCGCGCGCCGCGCGCCTTGAGGTTGGCGGCCGCCTCGGCCAGCGGCGGATAGGCCTCGGCCACGCGGTTGGCCTTCACCAGCGCGATGCCGGGGGAGACGAGCGACTCCATCTCGGCCTCGGTGGGGATGAGGCAGTCATAGCCGCGCCCTTCCAGCCGCTCCTGGTAGAGCCGCATGGCCAGCGTGCCGGCTGTGCCCATCACGCCGATGGGGCCGCCCGCCACGCCCTGCCGCGCCAGCTCCTCGGCCGCGGCGTCGACGATGTGCAGGATGGGCAGGCCGGTGGCCGCAACCATCCCCTCGTACCAGCCATGGGCGGTGTTGCAGGGGATGGCGATGGCGCCGCACCCCGCCGCCTCCAGCCCGGCGATGCCGCGCGCCAGCCAGGGCAGCGGGTCCTCGCCCCCCGAGAGGCGCGCCGCCGTGCGGTCCGGCACGCGGGGGTCGGACCAGAGGATGGCGGGCAGGTGGTCCTGGTCGCGCGTGGCGGGGGTCAGCAGCGTCAGGCGCAGCATGAACTGGGCGCTGGCCAGCGGTCCCATGCCGCCCAGCACACCAAGAGGGGGCACGCCGAGGACGGGGGCGCCGCTCACAGCCCCAGCCCGTCCGCCACCAGCTTGCAGCCGGTGAGTGCCAAAAGAATGTGGATCAACTGGTAGAACACCTTGTCGCTGATGCGCCCCTGCAGCCAGACGCCCAGCCGCACGCCGAGGGGCGCCAGCGGCAGCAGCACCAGGCTGGTGAGCAGGTTGCCCGGGCTCAATTGCCCGAGCAGCGCATAGGGCACCAGCTTGACGTAGTTGACCACCCCGAAGAACACCACCGTCGTCGCCGCCAGCCGGGCGCGCTCCAGCCGCAGCGGGTAGAGATAGACGGCCAGCGGCGGCCCGCCGGCATGGGCGATGGTGCTGGTGAAGCCCGAGACGGTGGACCAGAAGCCGCCCCGCCACCGACTCGGCGCCGCCGCCTCCGGTGGCGCGCCGCGGCGGGAGAGCCACAGCGTGCGCGCCAGGAAGGCCAGCGCGATGACGCCCACCATCAGCTTGGTCATCCGGTCGCTCATGGCGCCGAAGGCCAGGCTGCCGAGCAGGATGCCGAGCAGCCCGCCGGGGAGGATGGCCAGCATCTCCCGCCGGCTCCAGCGCCCCCACCAGGCGCGCAGCCCGGCGATGTCCATGGCGCAGAGCACGGGCAGGCTGATGGCGGCGGCCTGCGGCGCCGGCAGCAGCAGCGCCATGGCCGGCACCGAGAGGTTGCCGCCCCCCGAGGCGAAGCCGCCCTTGCTGATGCCGGTGACCAGCAGCGCCGGCACGGCCAGCGCATAGAACCAGGGATCGGTGATCAGCAGATCGGTGATGGGTGGCACGGGCTGACGACGCCGGAAGTGGGGTGTAAGCACAGGGTGCATTCCCGCCTTCCTGCCGCCAAGGTCCCCTCTGCATGGAACATATGTCCGACCCGCTCTGGCTTGCGGGTCTCGCCGTCGCGATGGCGATCACCGGCCTGCTCTCCGGCACCCTGGCCGGGCTGCTCGGCGTCGGCGGCGGCATCGTCATCGTGCCGGTGCTGTTCAACGTCTTTCCGCTGCTCGGCATCCCCGAGGCGGTGCAGATGAAGCTGGCCGTCGGCACCAGCCTCGCCACCATCATCCCCACCTCGATCGTCTCGGCACGCAAGCACCACGCCAAGGGCGCCATCGACACCGGGCTGCTCAAGGCCATCTGGCCGTCGATGATCCTCGGCGTCGTGCTCGGCACCGTGCTCGCCATCTGGCTGCACGGCGAGGCGCTCTCGGCGGTGTTCGCCACCATCGCGCTGCTGGTGGCGCTCAACATGGGCTTCACGGGCGTGGACTTCAAACTGCGCGACATCACGCCGCGCGGCCCCGGCCTGTGGGGCATCGGCGGCTTCATCGGCACCGTCTCGGCCATGATGGGCATCGGCGGCGGCACGGTGGGGGTACCCATCCTGTCGATGTTCGGCACGCCGATCCGCTCCGCCGTCGCCACCTCCTCGGTGTTCGGGCTGATCATCTCGATCCCGGCGACGCTGGGCTTCCTCTATGGCGGCTGGGGGGTGGAGGACCTGCCGCCCTACTCGCTGGGCTACGTCAACCTGATCGGCTTCGCCCTCATCGTGCCGAGCTCGATCCTCGCCACGCCCTGGGGGGTGCATCTGGCGCACACCATCCCACCCTTGGCGCTCAAGCGCGCCTTCGCGGTGTTCCTCGCCATCACGGCGGCGCGGATGTTCTACGGGCTGCTCACCTGACACAGGCGCGCGCGGCGTGAGAATGAGGCTCAGCGCCGCGCTCCAGGCGCGGGGAGCGGTGTTAGCCTCCAGGCCGGCGGGGCAACCCGCCCGCCACCGCACAGAGAGACGACATGCTGAAGACGCTCGCCGCCACGGCCCTGATCACCCTCTCCCTCGTCCCCGCCGCCTTCGCCGCCTGCTCCCCCGATGACGCCATGCTGAAGGCCTCAGCCATCGCCGAGGCCCTGGCCCCCAAGGCGCAGAGCAAGGCCGAGGCCGCCGCCGCCATCATGACCGAGATGAACGCCGCCGTCGGCGACGGCAACGTCACCGCAGCCACCTGCACCAAGCTCGACGCCCTGCTCGACCGGGCGAAGAAGCTGTAAGACAGAGAGAAAAGTTCTTTTTGGGAAAAAGCCCCAAAACTTTTTCCCGCTGGCGCCCCGCCTTCCTGGCAAGGCGAGGCGCGCACTGAAAGCAAAATGGGAAACAAGCGGGCGGCCTGGAATCAGGCGTGGGGGGACTTCTCCTTTTCGCCCCAGCTTTCCCAGAACTTGCGGAAGCCCTCGCGCAGCTCGTCGCCCTCCGGCATGTGGCCGCGCGCGGCGTGGAAGCGGCAGAGATACTCGGTGAAGCCGTAGCCCAGGCCATAGGTGGTGCTGCCGGCCACAGCCGCCGTGATGGCGCCGCCCGCCAGGCTGCCGATGCCGGGGATGAACTTCAGCACCTGCCCGGCGATCATCCGCCCGCCGGCCGAGGTGGCCAGGGCGCCCGCCAGGCTGGCGGCCAGCGCCAGCATGCTGTCGCGGTCCAGCGAGACGCCCATGGCGGTGGCGATGGCGGCGATCATGCCGGCATTCACCGCGAAGACGCCCGCCGCATCCGCCACCGGGATCGGCACGGCGGCGGCACCGGCGGCGGAGGCCGCGGCACCGGCCGCGATCTTCAGCGCCCGCTTGCGCTTGCGCTCCACATCCACCCGCTGCGCCGCGATGAAGGCGGCCTGCCGCGCCTCCGGCAGCACCGCCTCGGTGACGCGGATCAGCTCGTCGAGGCCGAAGGGCGGGCGGTCGTCCCACGGCTCGGCCAGCACGCGGACGATCTGCCGCGCCTCCGGGATCTCCTGCTTCACCGTGTCCTGGAAGGCGCGCGGGCCGATCGCCTTGGTCAGGATCACCACCGCCGGGATGCCGTGCCGGGCGCAGAGCCGCGCCACGGCGCGCTCGCCTTCCTCCACCCGCGTGCCCGGCTCGCTGATGCAGAGCCAGAGGATGTGGATGCGCTGGTCGAACTGCCCGCTGGCATTGGCGCGCTCGATCTCGCCCTCCAGCGCCGCCAGCGTGGCCTGGAAGCCTTCCATCTCCAGCCCCTTGGTGTCGCACAGGCGCACCGGCAGGTTGGGCGGCTCGTACCAGGCGATGTCCTGCGTCACGGGGCGGCCCATGCCGGTGCGGGCCACCGCCTCGCCGAACACGGCGTTCACCAGCGTGCTCTTGCCGGCGCCGGTCTTGCCGGCCACCAGGATGTTCACACGCCCCATGCGCCGCTTCTCCTCCTCCGCCTGCTTCTGGAATTCCGCGAAGAACGGGTTGTTGCCGATCAGCCCGGTGATGCTCTGGAAAACGTCGGTGACCAGGGTGCCCTCCTTCCCGGCATCGGGCCGGGCTTCCAAGATGGGGGCTTCGGGCGCCATGCGCACCTGAGCGGCGCGGGCGAGGCGCGGCTGGCGCAGCCGGGCCACGGCCAGCGCCAATGCGGCCAGCGGCTCCAGCTCCGGCAGCGGCCCCAGCGCCGCGATCACCTGCGCCTCCAGCGCCGGCAGGCTGGCGCGCTGCGGCACCGCCTGGTCGGCGCCGCGCAGCGCGGCGGTGGCGAGGCCGGCGCCC